>JBIKQE010000236.1:0-3633 GCA_044349815.1 Chitinophagaceae bacterium
CTAACTCCTTACACAAGGCCACCAAACTATCGGCCGTTTCCATCACCACCGTGCGGTTTTCTACCACACAGGGTCCGGCCAATAAAAAAAATCGATTGGCACGCCACGCATTGCCAAAGAGGGGTTTTAAAAAATCCATACTGCAAAGTAAACTGAATTTTATAACTTCACCCCACGTCAACAAAAGGTATGAAACACATTGGCATCACCGGTGGTATGGGTTCGGGAAAGAGTATCGTTTGCCAACTCTTTGCTTTGCAAGGCGTGCCTGTATTCAATGCCGATGCCGAAGCCAAACAATTGTACACCACCGATGCCGAGTTGGCCGAATGGGTTCGCCACCGTTTTGGCAACGAAACCTATATCAATCAACAATTTCAGCCCAAGGTTTTGGCCGCCAAGGTGTTTGGCAATCCCGAGGCCCTTGCCGAACTCAACGCCCAAGTGCATCCCCGTATTCGAACCCGCGCGGCGCAATGGCGAGCGCGTCAACAAACACCGTACACGCTTACCGAAGCGGCGCTCATGATGGAATCGGGCTCCTACACCGATTACAACGCAGTTATATTGGTTGAATCGGCTCTTGAACTACGCCTCCAACGCATCATGCAACGCGATGGTTCAACCGAAGCCGCCGCCATGCAACGCATCCAAGCGCAATGGTCCGATGAGCAACGCCGCCCCTTGGCTACCCACATCATCCATAACAACGAACAAGAGGCGCTGATTCCTCAAGTGCTTGCTTTGCATCGTTTATGGTGGGCATAATATCGAGCTTATTTTTTTCTTTTGGTCATCAGCGTTCGATTCATCACTCGTCGCAATTGCGTCGCACACTTCAACACCATCGCATAAATGAGCAAGAATACGATTACACGATGATAAGATTAAAGAATTATACGATTTAAGATAAATATCAGGAACAGAAACAGTGTGAGGGAGCAGTCTGTAGGGGCGTGCCCTTGTGGCCGCCCGTTAATGAATGAGAGCGGGAAACAGAGCGAGAGCGTGGGGTAAGGTAGGGGCAAATATCATTCGCCGATTATCACAGAGGGCAAGAGGTTTTTTCACAGAGGAAATTGAGTTTGGGTAGTGTTAAGGTGTTGAAGAGGTAAGCCTTCGGCTTGAGGCGGTGGGTGTATGATACTCCGAAGTAGCGCACTAATATCAGGAACAGAAACAGTGTGAGGGAACGGAACTGTAGGGGCGTGCCCTCGTGGCCGCCCGTTAATGA
This sequence comes from Chitinophagaceae bacterium, assembly GCA_044349815.1. Lineage (GTDB taxonomy): Bacteria > Bacteroidota > Bacteroidia > Chitinophagales > Chitinophagaceae > OLB11. Next base: position 1,235 of record JBIKQE010000236.1, read on the forward strand.
ATGAGAGCGGGAAACAGAGCGAGAGCGTGGGGATTGGCGTGAGGGATAGTAGCGGAAAGCCCACAGCGAGGAACGAGCGAGGACTTGGAGCGGATAGCCCGACCCGAGGGGAATTGAGGAGACAGAAACAGTGTGGGGGAACAGCCCCCCCCGAGGGGCACGCACAATTCAGGGCACAGGGAGCAGAAAAAGGAAACAGGTTTATTTACTGCTTTGTTTTCGGACGGCGCTCGACAGTAAAATGGCGTCGAAGAGGGTGAAGAAAAAGTAGACGCCCATGAGCCAATATAAATCGGGTTTGTGGAGCTTCCCGCCGGTTTGGTAAAGCCAAATGCCTACCGCCACGATGCTCAGTAAAAATTTAATCATGGTGCCGGCCATCACGGTGCGAATGAGGGCGTTCGGATTGGGATCGTTTATTTTTTTGGCCGTCAATAAATAGGCGGGTAAGTGTAATAGGGTGATTACGGCCATACCCACAACAATGGTTTTGGGTGTAAACACGCCGGGGAAGGCCATGAGGGGAATTAACCCAAGCACCAGCAATAAGGTGGCACGTAATAATAAATCTTTGCCCATTAGGAGGATGCGTTGGGTGGTTGTTCAGCGTCTTTGTATACCTTGTACAACATCGCGCTCAGGGCCACGAGGGGCAAGGTGATGGTGAACCAAGGAAACCGGAAACGAAAGTATTTGTCGGCCTTTAAGCCGCCATACACCGCCAAGCCCAAGGTGAGTAACCACTGGAAGGCCATGCCGGTATATTTTAAATACGGATTATTTTGCATTAGGGTCTAAGGTGTTGCCGGTGGCCGGTTTGGGGGGCGTAGGGGTTGGTGCAGCGGTGGCGCTTGGATTGCCCATAACGCAGTTTCCGTTGAATTTCACGCCGTTTTCAATCACGAGTTTGCCGGTATGAATATCGCCTTCTACCAACGCGCCGGCTTTGAGCATCAACACATCTTGTACTTTTAATTTGCCGTTCACGAGGCCCGAAATTTCGGCGTGCTGACAAATAATATCGCCGTCTACACGGCCCGATTTCAGCATGGTTACTTTCCCTTTCGAGGTTACGGTGCCTTTTACAAGGCCTTCAACGCGCAAATCGCCATCCACCCGTAATTGTCCTTCTAAAATAGTTCCTTCCGAAATTACCGTTAAACGCGACGATGCGGCCGGTGTGGACGCGGGTGCCGGAGCGGCTTGTGGAGCAGGTTGAGCCGGTTGTGGTTGGCTTGGCGTATCTTTTGGGTCGGGGCGGGATCCGAAAATGGACATGGTAAGGAGGGTTTTAGTGTGAGGTAACAAAGTTAATCGTCTTGGTTGACTGACATAATTTTTGAGGGTTTTTTTTATTGAAGCACTTATACACATCGTTGGCGGCGGCTTCTACAGAAAGCCTTTCCGCTTCGAGTAAAATATTTTGCGTTATTTTGAGTTTTATACAACGGTGAAGGCAAAGTTTATTTTAAATATAGTGTTGGTTGTGGTATTCCTACTGGAACATCGTTCGGTGTTTGCCCAGTCGGGTATTGATAGTGCGGCCATTAAAAAACGCATTGCCAACGAATATGTGCGTCGCGACAGTATGTTGGCGGCGGCCAAGCAACGCTTGTATTTAGACAGTTTGGCCCGCGAACAACAAAAATGGCAGCAAAAACATTTTCGCGATAGCTTGGCAACGGCACGCCAAGCGCAACGTACCGCAGATAGTTTGAAGCGGATTGAGGCAAAAATGAAATTATTGCGTGAACAGAAAACACGTGATAGTTTGTTGCAAGCCAAATTAAAACGGCAGCAAGACAGTGTGGTGCAGGCCAAACGCACCCGCGATAGTTTGTTGGAGGCCCAGTTGCGGCTTCGGGAGAACCAGGCCAAAGCTGCACAACGAGCCCGCGATAGTGTAACAGCAGCTCGATTAAAAAAGGCCGAAGACGCTAAAAAGGCGAGGGCCGCGGCGCAAAAACGGCGCGATGATTTGACGCGGTACAAAAACAGCAAACGCTACAAAGACAGTGTTGATGCGGTTAAACAACGCCGAACCGATAGTGTTGCTTTGGTGCGGCAAGGGCAACGCAATGCCCTGATTCAGGAACGGAATCGGGTAAATGATTCTATTCGAACAGCCCGCCAAATTACAAACGACAGCATAACCGAATCGCGTAAGCGCTACAACGACAGTGTACGAACGGCCTTGCAAACGCAAAACGAAAAGCTGAAAGCGGAACGAGATCGGATTCGGGATAGCTTGCTCACCATTCGTAAACACCGGGCGGATAGTTTGGCCTTGGTGCGAAAAAAGAATCCGTCGCCCTCAAACGCCGGCAAATCGTTGGAGGAACAGCAACGCGCCGCGGCCATGGCCTTGCATAAAAAGAAGCAAGCCGAGTGGACCAACG
>JBIKQE010000237.1:0-3615 GCA_044349815.1 Chitinophagaceae bacterium
ACTACCGGAATTGTTTTTACACCACGTTGTTTAACAGGGCTTGCAATGTATCGCTCTGTATGCTCCTCGATAGCGGCTCGCTTAGCGGCGTATTCGGGGTTGGTTTGTAACAACATGTTGTTGATGTCGTGGCTAGCACATGTACGATGCTGAGCATTCATTATTAATCCGCTAAACAATGTTAATAATACAAAGAGTGCAATTTTTTTCATACGACTTTTTTTGGGTTTAAAAAAATTTATTTTGTTCTTTTTTAGAATGATTTATGTTTTTAAATCACATCATAATGTGAAAGTAGACGACATTTTCACATTGCGCATCATTTTTTTCTATTTTGTAACACTAATTAACTGATGTTAATTGTTTGAATAAACATAGGTTAAGTGGGTGAACATACGTTAACTGTAATCGATTTTAACTTGCCAAATTCATGTTTTTTATTACATAGACTAGCGAAATATAAATAGTGTTCGGTTTTAATTATTAGGAACACCAACAAGGCTTTTGCAATATTTTTATATTCATACTCTCTTTTCCATTAATTTAGCTTTTAATGACCGATTTTGAAAAAAACATACGAGCGTCTAAGCCTGTACAATGGTTAACTACTCGATTAAAAGCTGTTTTTTTGCCCGGGTTTGAAGGCGTTTCACTCTTTCATTCACTTAATTTTTTTCGAAAAGAAATTTTTTCTAATCGGTTTTACACTAAAGCCAGTGCAATCTCCTTTTCGTTCCTGATGGCTTTACCCCCTTTAATGCTCTTTTTCTTTACCTTGGTTCCTTATTTGCCCTTGCCCGAAGACCGTATTATGGCGGTTATCAATCAAATGATTTTATTGTTTTCGCCAAATGATGATATAAAAGCCAGCGTGCTAGATATAGTATACAACTTTATTAATCACAAAAAGAATGTCCTTCTTTCATTTTCGGTGCTGCTTACGTTGTATTATGCTTCCAATGGCATGATGGGATTAATGCATACGTTCCAACGACGTGATCCGGGGTTTAAAGATCGTCATTGGTTGCGCTCGCGCGGTATAGCTATTGCACTCACCATTTTGCTTATTGTGGCTAGTTTGCTGCCCCCAACATTATTGATTATTCAGTATTGGTTCGCATCGCAATTCGAATTGGCGTTTATGCAAAACAGCGCTTACGTGCAAATTTTTGCCTATTTACTCATCGTTATTACTTTGCTTTTGTCGATGTCGTTTATTTATCATTATGGCGCTTCTACTATTTCGCGACTGCATCTTGTGAGTCCTGGGGCCATTATAACCACCTTCCTTATAATAGTAATTACCCAAATTTTCTTTTATGCCGTCAATCATTTAGTGAACTACGATAAGATTTATGGTTCAATTGGGACCTTAATTATTTTTTTAGTTTGGATTAATTTAATTGCGCAAATTATTTTAATAGGGTTCGAACTCAATGTTAGTATTATAGTGCACAAGAAACAGGTTCCCTCTAAACCATGATTACCTTTCTGCTACGATATGGTTTGTGGCTTGCTTGCTTGTTTTGGGCAGGTTGTAGCTATTTTAATGGTCCGCCCAATTATGCCAGCGATATTCAGCCCATTCTAGTTCGTTCCTGTGTGCCATGTCATCAACCGAATCAAATTGGGCATTTCAATTTACTAACTTATTCCGATGCGCGTTTAAATGCCCATAAAATTCAGTATACGGTTGCGAATCGTTTGATGCCACCATGGCCTGCCGATCCGCACTATACGCAATTTGCCGGAGAACTTGTTTTGTTAGAGGCCGAAATTGAAACAATTACCCGTTGGGTGGCTGCTGGTTGTCCACCAGGCGATACGGCCGCCTTAAAGCCTGTGTATATAAATCCGTATACATCCCTGTTAGGCAAACCCGATATGACCATTGCGGTACCACCCTCTTATTTCGACTCAGGGCAAAACGATCGCTTTCTTTTGGTGAAAGTCCCCTTTGAATTGCCTGCCGATACTTTTTTACGGGCGGTTGAATTTGTACCAGGCAATACCCGGTTGGTGCACCATGTGAATGGCGACATGGTTCGTTTCGATTTTTTTAAGAAAAAACAAGTAAACGATGGGGCGGGAATTGTTCCGATGGCATTAGACAGTACAATTCGAGCGGCTTATCAACGGGTAGGTATTTTACACGATGATGGCTCATACCCCGTATTGGCAAAGTCGGTGGTTAATTATTTGCCCGGTGTTTTAGCCCAGCAATATCCCGATGGTATTGGAGGTTGGAAAGCAAACCGAAAAAACGCCTTTTTATTGGCCGATTTGCATTACGGACCGGCCGAGAAAAAGAGTACCGATAGCTCGTACATTAATTTGTTTTTTGGTTCCAAAGCCCCTGAGAGGCCCCTGAAAGAATTCCAAATGGGCACATTGGGTGTTTCGCCCATTGTGCCGCCGTTGGTTATTCCACCCAATAAAATTACAACCTATCGAACGGAATGGGTAGTGCCCGAAACAATTTCTGTTGTAACGATTAATCCGCATATGCACTGGTTGGGGAAGTCGTTTAAAGCCTTTGCATTAACACCCAGTTCCGATACTATCCGATTAATTCATATTCCGAAATGGAATTTTAATTGGCAGTTTTTTTATACGTTTAAAAAAATGGTGGTATTGCCAGCCGGCAGCCGTATTATCGTTGAAGGCGTTTTTGATAATACAAGCAACAATCCATTTAATCCGAATTATCCGCCTAAGATTGTTTCCGATAAAGATGGCAGTATGAAATCGAGCGATGAAATGTTTCAGTTTATTGTAAACTATGTAACCTATAAACCCGGCGATGATGGCATTTCGTTAGAGCGAAAGTAGTAGGGGCTATTCGTTGCAAAGAAGGAAAGATTCTTGCTTTTTGCAAGTTCAAAAAAAGATGAAGGAAGGTGCTGGCGTTGAAAAAATAGCCCCGGTTGTAGCGAAAAGCCTCCCGCCTACGTGAACGGGAAAGGCACTTGTATTTATAATAGGGCGGGAGCTTGTAGCGAAAAACGGGACGAGAGTTGAAGAACGTATGTGGGCTTGGCTTCAAAAAAAAATCTCGTTGTGAAACGAGATTTAAATAGTTTAATTGGGATTGATTTTATTTAGTGGCCTTTTTGCGCGTAGGGGCTTTTTTTACCGGTGCGGCTTCGGGCGTGGCGGTTGCTAATGCATTTACTTTTTTAGCCAAGGCTGATTTCAAGTTCGATGCCTTGTTTTTGTGAATAACATTGCGTTTGGCCAATTTGTCTAACATGGCTTCTACTAAAGGTAACTTGTCTTTGGCTGTGGCCAAATCGCTTACCGCTTGTAGGTCGCGCATGGCGTTACGGGTAGTTTTACCTTGATAACGGTTGCGGTCGCGGCGGGTTGCTGCTTGACGAGTATCCTTTTTGGTCGCTTTATGATTAGCCATCTCTTGAAATTTAGGGCGCAAATATAGCCCCTTTTTACAAACAAAACGCTTTTTTTCTAAAAATAAGTCTAGAACGTGTTGTAAAATGAATGAACGAGCTTCTTATCGTATTCAAACGCAATGTAAATTGAGCCAATAAGCCCCTTTTTTGCCCAAAAAAACAGCCTATTCAGGAGAAAGTCTTACCTTAGCGCGGCCTATAA
>JBIKQE010000040.1:0-12833 GCA_044349815.1 Chitinophagaceae bacterium
GAGGTGGTTGTTTCGATGGGGGCTTTTAATAAAATATGCAGGGCTTTGTTTAATTCACCTTGAATAGTTCGCCCTTCATCTTGAATTTGGAATCCGAAAAAATCGGTGCCGAGGTAAGCTACTTCTAAAAAATACCGGGCCATAGTTAGCCTTTTTTCGATTCAGCCACAATGCGGTCTTTCGACACGATAAACTGTTCGAGTTTTTGAACCGGAATACGCAGTTTCACTGGTTCCGACGATGCGGTAACTTGCGTATCGAAGTCGGGGTTCCAACGGCGCAGGCGAACAATGTCTTCGTCTAACACCCGCGAAATAGCGGCCAATTTGTAGGCGCCTTTTACTTTGAGCACGGCCATTTGGTCGAGTTCTTCTTTGCTGAATTTAGGTTTTTCAACTACGGCTTCTGTGGGTGTTTCTTCGTTCATAGCAAAGCCTGTACTGAGGTTGCTAAAATCGGCTTTAGGGGCTTTTGCTCCTTTGGGAACATTACCCATAGCCAGCACATTCGATTGTTTATCGAGGTACGAAGTAGTGGCGATGAATGCCATCACATGGTTCTGTGTTTCTTTGGGCAAGCGGGCTTTGATATCCCAAAAGCTTTCGCCGTTGCCGGCATTGATGGCGCGCAATACAGGCGCGGGGCCGCAGTTGTAGGAGGCAATGACTAGGAGCCAATCGCCAAAAATGTCGTAGAGATAACGCATGTATTGGGCGGCGGCATGGGTGCTTTTATAAAAATCGCGACGTTCGTCGATGCGACCGTCTACGCGGAGTCCCATGTGCCGGGCGGTGCCTTCCATGAATTGCCAAGGGCCTACGGCACCTACGGGCGACACGGCATTGCTGTTCATGGCCGATTCAATAACGGCCAGCGATTTTAATTCGCGGGGCATGTTATAACGCTTCAGCACATTGTCCATCATTTTGAAATAACCTTTACTGCGAACACTGAGGCGATCGAGGCGGGCACCATGATTGGCGTGGTAGTTCTTTACATAATCAACAATAAAGTCGGTATGAGCGCCATAGAGCGATTTGTTGACATTGAGGTTCGCTACAGTTTTTGGTTTTTCGCTAACGTCGGCGAGGGTTTTCATCACAATCCGAGCGGTATCGGTTGGGTGAAGGCCTTTTTTTTCTTCCGACAAACGAATAATGGTCGCGTTTTTAGGCACGGATGCGGGATCGACCTTGACGGATACTATAGAATCGCGTAAGCCAGCGAAGGCGTCGCCGATTTGGAACCAACACAAGGTGAAGGCTAATAATCCTATACGGAAAATGGGCATCATTGTAAAAAAGGAGCTTAGTCTTTTTTATCTTTTTCGTTCATGCCTTGCTCCAATTCACTTTTGATATTGTCTTTGGCATCTTTGAATTCGCGCATACCGCGGCCGAGACCACGCATCAATTCGGGGATTTTTTTACCTCCGAAAAACAATAAAACCACCAGGACGATTAAGATCCACTCGGATCCGCCGGGCATTGATATGAGTAACGTATTAAGGATCGACATGTTGCTTGATTGAAGAAGACAAATATAGTGAAAAAGGTGTGAAATAATGGCTAAAATTGTGTGGTGGGTTGTCCACGGATTAAAACAGCCGGAACACGGATTAAGAACAGCCGGAACACGGATTAGAATGGATTATGGGATTACACGGATTGTTTTTAATGAAGGAAGCCCCGGATGATACAATAACTAATGAGTTAAGAAAATCATTATAGCCCGCGGAGCGGGTGAAACAATAATAGAAAAGCTATGGAATTGAAGCCCGCGGAGCGGGTGAAACAAAAATCAGCCATTTGAAAATGATATTATCGAATATGCAGCAACCCGCGTGAGGGATTGAGCCGGCAGCCCCGCCTCAGGCGGGCTATAGGCGAAAGCCCGACAGACGGAGCCAAGCGCGGGAGCGAAAGCGGACGAGCGGGGCTACGGCTGGCACGCCCAAGACAGGAAACAGCGTCGGGAAACTGAAAACAGCGAATAAAAAAATCCCGCCACGAGGGGTGACGGGATAATATTTTTTTATTAGAAAATTACTTCTGACGCTTTTCTTTGATACGCGCGGCTTTACCTTGGCGTTCGCGGAGGTAGAACAATTTAGCGCGACGAACACGACCTACTTTGATGATTTCAATACTGTCGATGTTTGGCGAATTGATTGGAAACGTACGCTCAACGCCTACATTGTCGCTCATTTTGCGCACAGTGAAGGTTTGCGTATTGTTTTGACCTTGACGCTTGATTACCACCCCTTTGAAAGGCTGGATACGCTCTTTGTTACCTTCCTGGATTTTGTAATTCACAGTAATGCTGTCGCCGGCTTTGAAAGCGGGCATTTGCTTAGCGGTAGCAAGTTGTTCGTGTACGAATTGTATGGCTTGTTGCATCTCGGTTCAATTTTGGACGGCAAAAGTAAGGGAAATTCTGATTATTATGAAATTTATTTTACTATTTTTCGTGGTTCTTGCAATAAAAAACCGCTCCCAAAAGGAACGGTTTTTTGAAACAAGTAAAAACGATTATGGGAAAATGCCCAACTCCATATAGGAAACCCCTACTTTGTTGATGGAGTTTACGAAAGCTGCCGTACGCATGTCGGCAATTTTCTTGTTGGCCATCCAAATGTCTTTGATTTCGTGGTACGAACCAATCATGGAATCTTCCAAGCCTGAGTGTACTAAATCCACTTCTTCCGGTCCGTTCAATAAAATACGACGTTCTGCATCGGAAATTTTCTTACCGGTTGTGGCTTCGATATTGCGAATCAAGGCGGCGTTCATGTTGCCTGCGTAGCGTTTTTCTAAACGGCCGTAACGTACGTGACTGAGGTTTTTCAACCATTCGAAATACGATACAGTTACACCACCGGCGTTGATGTACATATCGGGAATTACCACCGTGCCTTTTTTATTCAAAATAGCATCAGCTTCTGGCGTTAATGGTCCGTTGGCAGCTTCGGCAATAATTTTTGCTTGAACGCGCGCGGCATTGTCGCCATTAATTACATTTTCGAGCGCGGCAGGCACCAAGATATCGCAAGGCAATTCGAGGGCGTCGGCCGATTTTTTCATGTTTTTAGCACCGGGGAAATTCAAAATCGAACCGGTTTTTTTGCGGTGGGCCACCAAGGCTTCGAGGTTGATGCCTTTCGGGTTGTACACAGCGCCTTCGTATTCGGCAACACCTACTAAGGTAGCGCCACCTTCTTGGAAGTATTTCGCGGCATGGTAACCTACATTCCCTAAACCTTGAACCACCACGGTTTTGTTGGCAATACCGATGGTCATTTTGAGTTTTTTCATCATGTCGGCATCGTTGCACATTTCGCGTACACCGTAGAACACCCCTAAACCGGTGGCTTCGGTACGTCCACGCACACCGCCTTGCGAAACGGCCTTACCGGTTACGCAACCGAAGGCGTCGATTTCGCCGGGGTTCATGCTAGCGTATGTATCTACAATCCAACCCATTTCGCGAGGGCCGGTTCCGTAATCGGGTGCCGGTACATCGGTGCCCGGGCCAATGAAGTTTTTCTTTACCAACTCAGCGGTATAACGACGCGTGATGCGTTCCAAATCGGCCACATCGTATTTTTTAGGATCAATTTTGATTCCTCCTTTGGCACCACCAAACGGCACGTTCACAATGGCGCATTTGTAGGTCATCAACGAAGCCAAAGCCATTACCTCATCTTGATTTACATCCATACTAAAACGGATACCTCCTTTGGTGGGTAATTTATGGTGCGAGTGTTGCACACGATATGCTTCAATCACTTCTACCTTGCCATTGATCTTCACGGGGAAGTTCATGCGGTAGATGCTGTTGCACGTTTTAATTTGTTCGAGAATCCCTTTGTCCTTAATGTCGGTAAAAGGGGCGGCTTTATCGAAATTGCGTTCTACGCCTTCGAAGAAGCTGTAATGAGCTGCCGCGGGTTTTGTTTTTGGTTTCGTTGTTTTTGCCATAGCGAGGGTTGATATTTTATTTATGGGTTTTAGTGTTTTGTCACGGTGTCTTGCGCTGCTTCCCAACGGGATAATTTACGTTCCAATCGAATCAGCATCGTTAAAACGCCCGCAAAGATAGTGAGCAATACCAATACAACAAGGTATATTTTGCCGTTTTGATGTAGAACATCCGCCATTTCGAAGGCTTTGTCGCTTTCTTGCGCAAGGCTTACTTGCGGTAATACAATCATCAACAAAAGAAAGAATACAAGGGCAATATTTTTTGTCATGGTGTAGAATTAAGCATCGAATTTTTCGGGTTCCGACAATTTCAAAAACCGAATACGCAAGTCGGCAATCCACACACCAAGCAATATCCAAGCCAACATGGCCGGTACCGACACTTTACGAAAAGCGGCGGCTTGTGTATAGAGTGCTTCAAACGGTTTACTATCGGTGCCAGGATGTAACGATTTAAAGTGGGCCGGAATGATGAATAACAAGGGCACTAATAAAGCAAAGGCGAATACATTGTACACCGCACTCAAGCGCGCTTGTTTAGCAGGGTCTTTTACTGAATTGCGAAGCACCATGTACGCGAAGTACACCAACAAACACAGGGCGGCGCCCACTTGTTTCGGGTCGTTGCTCCAAGGCGAACCCCACGCTACCGAAGCCCATTCCATGCCGGTGAGCATCCCCAAGATGCCGAAGCCAATGCCTACGCGCACAAATTCGTGCGAACGGGTATCGTGCCCCAATTGATTGCTTCGTAAAAATTTCAAGGCATACACCGCCGAAACTAAAAAGCAAATAATCATCACATACCACATGGGGACGTGAAAAAACAAATTGCGGGCCGATTCGTTGAGTTTAGGGATTACCGGAACGGGAAATAAAATACCGCCTACTAATATGTAGACAAGCAGTATCACACACAGTACTTTCCACCAGTATTTTTTAACGCTGTTCACAGGCCGCCAAAGATAAAGCGGTTCATTCGATTAAACGTGTTGCGCCCCCTTGAATTTCCGTTCAATATAGAAAAAGACGATGAATGCCCCGAGTAAGGCCATCGACACACTGAACCACAAGCCCGAGTAGCCCCAACGCGCAATGGCTTGCGAACCCAATAAAGGCGCCAACATCATAGCCGTCGACCAGCTCATGGTGTAAAACGACATATAAATGCCCGTGTTCGCCGGCGGGGCCAAGTGCATGGCATACGTATTCATAAAGGGCATACTGAACATTTCAGAGGCGGTGAGTAAACACATACTCACAATCAATATCGCCACGCTATGAAGAGGAATCAACAATAAAAAGGCCCCCATCAACAATACAATGCCCCAACGAATCAAGCGCAAGGCCGGCCATTTGTGTTGCACCCGATGCACAAAACTCATTTCCAAAATCGCCACACTCAAGCCATTAATCATCATCATGGAACCAATTTGTGGTTCACTGAATCCATATTGGTTTTTATAAAACAAGGGCCATGCGGTTATCAATTGAAAGAAACACAAGGCGTAGAGGGTGAGTCCCAATAAAAACAAGGCATACTGCGGGTTCAACAGCGGATACACCCGCGTTGCCGAGGCTACGGTGGCGGGCGTTTTAGATGCCGATGGTGGAGGTTTGGGTAAGAAGCGCCATAAACACAAGGCCGCCAACATAGAGCTCAAGCCATCGGCCCAAAAAAGATATTTAAAATTAAATCCGGCTAAAAATCCACCTAACATCGGTCCCACCGAATATCCCAAATTCATCGCCAATCGGTTCAACGAAATTGCTTGTGCATACGAACCCGATTCGCTGTAAAACGACAAAGAAGCCGCATTGGCCGGACGAAACATATCGCCCACAGCACTCACAAAAAAAGTACACACGGCAATGGTCCAAAACGAATTGAATTCCGCCAATAAAAACAATAAACTACCCGTACCCACCAAGCCCAACAACATCACCTTATAAAACCCTATTTGGTCGCTGAGTTTACCGCCCACATAAGCGCCGGTAATGGAACCCAAGCCGTACAAGGTCATCACATACCCGGCCTCTTGAATACTGAATTGTTTGGCACGCGTTAAGTAAATACTCATGTACAACAACACCATAGCCCCCGAACGGTTCACCAACATCACCAAGGCCAACAACCATAAATTGCGCGACATACCGCGGTACGCGGCCGTAAACGAATGCCAAACATGCATGATGCAAAACTACCGTATACCAAGCTATTCAGGGGTATTTAATATTTGGACAAGGCACGGCGCTTCCCTATCTTTGCGCTCCTACAATCATCTGCCCAGATGGCGAAATTGGTAGACGCACTGTGTTCAGGTCGCAGCGTTCGCAAGAACGTGCTGGTTCGAATCCGGTTCTGGGCACAAAACAGTAAACAGTGTGAGCGAACAGCGAACAGTGTTTACTGTTTTTTCTGTTTATAGGAACTGTTATTGAAACTGAAGATTTTTTTTAAAGCGAATAGTGTTACTGTTTTTTTTGTTTTCCGGAACTGTTACTGAAACTGAAGAAATTCATAGTGTGAACGAAAATTATTTTCTGTATCCCTCTGTTCCCTGCTCCTGTTACTGTTCCCTGTTTTGGGCGTGCCCCTCGGGGTCTCCCCCACTCCCATTCAGTTTCCCGCTCCCATTTCCCTCGGGTCGTGCTTTCGCCTGTAGTCGGCCTCGTTTTCCTCGCTCCGTTTCAGTTTCCCGCTCACCATTTCGGCCTCGCTGCCGGCTCAATCACTCACGCGGGTACCTGCATAGTTCATTGTTTCATCCGATGTCCTCGCAGTTGTGTCCTGCAAGGCACGCGGCGAACGAATGCTTCACCAACCGCAGTGTCGCCCATAATGGTTTCGGGTAAATTAATGTTGGGGATGGGGCAGACACTGCGTGGACAAAAGCACGCTGCGGATCCTTTTCCCCGCTGAGTCTCCCGCAAGGGGACTCAGCGGATTCTCTTATTATTCATCCATGATTCATATCGGTCGGTGTCTCTCCGACCGAATCTTTTGGGCATTATTGTTTAAACCATAGTTTACCATCATTGATAAATTTTTATTGCCCTTATTCCACAACCACCTTCTTCATCTCCCCCTCGCATTGCACAAAATAAATACCCTTACTCAGCCTGCTCACATCGAACATGCCGGAATGGGTTTCATCCAATAATTGCCCCATGGTATTGTACAAGCGTTTCGTTTTACCGTCCTTGTGTTTAATATAAACAACGCCCTGTGCCGGGTTCGGATACACCTCCCACGAGGTGTTATTACTAACTACTTCTTCATTCATCAAAGGCCAACAGGGCTGGGCTAAAGCCCCGAGTTCGTAGTTGGGCATGCAAGGTGGAACATTAAAACCTCCCCAATTAGCTTTACTTCTCAAACACTTTCTACAAAATCCACAACCTACATTAGCAATATCCGGATTATTAATGACGCTCATTTGCTTGCTTGTACCTCCAGAGTTTCCAATACATATTTTATCGTCCGGCCCCAACATCAATGAAGTATAACCTGCAAAACCATCTGATGTAGTATCCCAACCACATACTTTATAATAGGTTTGTGTGGATATATTATACTGCAACACGTGTGTAGATCGAGCTATGTACAACATATTGCCTGATGGGGAAAAGCAAATACCTGTATTGTTAGTATCCATTACACTCACAGGTAGTGAATAACCCGAAAGCTGAGGTGGTACTGTGAGCAAACTAAAATTGGATAACATACCCGTACAGCGATCAAAATCGGCTAAATATGCCTCGCCACAAAAATTGGCTTGTGTAGTGGCCCACTTTGTCCCATCTCGGCTAAACACCATTTGACCTTGAACATCGTAATAATCGCACCACGGGAAGGGTATCGTTTGCATACCCTTATTATATACACTATCTTGTGTGAATAGAAATTTGTACACCGCATTAGTGCCTGCAGCCATTTTGAGTAGCCACCAATCCTTTCCATTAGCATGCCGGCATGCCATCATTTGTGTTTTGCTCAATTCTTTGTTTTCAAGTATGGGAACCATCCGTTGAGTTACTTTGCCTAAACCAGCATTTGCATTCATATCAACCACATGATATAGCAGCAAGTTGTGTGGGCCATAATAGAGAGCAGGTGGATTTGTAAGAGATTTATTCAACTGAGTGTCGTTCATAGCGGGTGTTACTACAAAGTACTTTTTATTCTCAACCGGTAAAATAATAGAAGATTCAGTATATGCTGAACGATTTTGATTAAACTCAGACCATCCTTTAGGTACTAATGTATCCCCATCCTCTATTAGAGTCCAATTTTTATTAAACACAATCATCCTATTGCAAGAGATCAAAATATCACCATTGGAATCACAAATATTAGAAGACCCTTGGCCATAACCTATCAGCATATTATACAATGTATCATGCTCAATGGGCGAATTGAATTTAATATGATACCCGTGGAATCCAATAATCCAAGATTTCCCTTGATTTGTTTGTGCATTTGTGAAGTTTGGAAACCATACTAAAAGCAAGATGCTTACTAAATAATTTCTCATATCTCTAATTTTTAATTATTTTATGAGTACTCTTTACTACTCCATTCACTATATATTTCCCAATATAAATGCCTGGCTTTTGATTGTTCATACTAAAGGACACTTTGTGTACATTGGGACGTAAGTGAAGTTGCAATAACTCCTTCCCTATAATATCAAAGAGTAAAAACTGTGCCTTTTCGGTTTCGGCTAAATTATATTCTATGTTAAGCTGTGTACTTGCTGGATTTGGAAATACTTTAATATCATCTTGGCTTGCAAGCTCGAGTAAACTTTGGTCTATTAGCTCGCCATCATCCTCTTCACCATTTTTGTTTAAGTTTAATGCATTGCAAATAGCCCTATCCGACCAAGCCATCGGCTCAATATTATTGTACAGCATACGAGCACGATAAACAGCTAAACCACCTACAAAAGGGCAAAGGTCAGCGATATATTTTACACTATCTTTTTCAGATTGCGAAAGGTTGTCTATACCTCCGGCTAACCATTTGATGTAATATCGATTGGTCATAGCCATATTTTGTACTACTTCTATGCTATTTGTAATCGTATTGTTGATACTATCTGTATTAGCGAGTAGTGTATACCATGCAACACTATCTGTAGAGAGTAAACTGTCATTTAAATGAAGTAAATTCTGTTCTACAAGGCGTAATTCTTTGGTAGTTGTTTGCATTTGCTGTGCGTAAAAGTTTTGCAAATCTATATTGGTTTGTAACATCACAGAATCATGCTCTAGTTGTTCTACTAACCCTTGCTCGCGCATCCATTTTGATACATCTTCAAAGTTGGTATTGCTACTTGTACTATCATACACAATTGCTAAAGCATCGGCTATACTCATACCTTCGGCTATATTGTTCTGAATTGCCATCAATGAAAATGGGGGTTGACATTCCAAAAGATCTGCTCCATTGTTTGGTTGCACATTATAATCTGCACTGCTATTAAATGCTCCAGAAAATAATTGTGAAAACTGAGTAGTAAAAATTGTACCCAAAAAAGGCGTAGTACCACTTCGCCATATCCCCCAACCACTTCCACTTAATGCTGAATTTGAAAAAGTGTTATAATTATCATATATAGGACTTCCAATAACGCCTAAACCACCTTCTTCGACAACAACTCCTTGAACAACAAAATCATCAAACCACATCCCTCTGCCGTGCATAAAAAAGGTATTTCCTTTAACATCATAAGCGCCTGTACCACAGTTTCCTATAACACGTAAGCCAATGCGGGTTTGATTAAAATGATTACATTCTAAAATACAACTCGGACTCTTAATAAGCTCCATACCATCAAGTGCATTAGGCGTTTGCCCTAAAAGCCACGTTGTACCATTCAGATGATTTCCTCTAAATGCAGTACCCTTGCAATTGTTGGCACTAATACCGGCACTTACAATAGTAGGACCGGTTACATTTACAGGATTGGGTGCACCTAAAAAAACAGTATTCTTGAGCAATTCAGTCCCGCTACCTGTATTAAGCAGGTTAAATCCGGCACCGGCATCCGCCAAAAATTGAATAAGGTTCTCTTCTAATTTAAACAAGGCCGAATGAGAGTTGGCGTTAAAATTCACATTAATCCCAATTGGGTAAATATTAGGATTAGCCATTTGAGACCATGTACCAATACTATTATTGTAAACTTGTCCTCCACCTACGTTTCCTATAAATTGCATGCCTACCATCGATGGGCCAATGCCATTATGGTGAATATCATATTTCTGCACATCATCGTCTGCAAACATGAAACCCATCAAACAATTATTCGCAATTTGGTATTCAATATTAGCACTTACTCTTGACCCGGCTATGGCTTTGTCGCAATCAACAAAAGCCATAAAATCGCCTTGTCCTTTTACATTCAATATATGATTACTTGTTGTTGGACTTGTATATATCGGTTTAACATAAATGCCCGCGCCATGTGAGGTATTGACATAATTTGCCATTTTCCATTGTATAGTAGCGGGGTCTGATTTTATGTTTACAAACTCATTATTGTACAAATTATACGTTTCCGTATTCAACATAGAACCCGACGTGATTAAAATGCCACAATATAAATTTTCAAACTTATTCGTAAACTGAACTTGATTGTTCGAAAATAATTCACCAATTTCTACTTCACGGCTTTCATTGATATGAATACCACATTCTCCTTTAGTTATATTGTTATGGGGAGAAAATAAATTAGCACCATTGCTACCAAAATAGTTATTCCAAACTATACAACTCCCAGACAAATTGTTGTACCCAAGAGGAGTTTGAATAAATTGAATACCGAATAAGTTTCGCAAAAAGGTGGAACCTTGACAATTTAACTTAGCACCTGCTTTCATAAACACCCCTTCTTCCATATCTTCCAATATAGAATTATTAATAATCACTTGGCAATCCGGGTTGTATGCAGCAATTCCTTTCCACATAAATTCACAATTAGCTTTTAAGGTACTACCATCAATTGTCAATGTTGTATTGGGTGCTAATCGTAACTGGGTATTGTGTGTAAATAATAAATTGGGACAATTAAAAAATGTAATATCCTGATCAACTACAAAATTTGGATTATCAATAACAATATAATCGCCTGTACTAATAATATTTCCAGGTGGATTACCAAAGGCTGTGAGCAAATCGTTTGTTGTGGCATTATTATAAGCCGGTGCGGTACTAAACAAATAACTATTAGGAGCATTCATGCTTGTAATGTTGCAACAAAACGGATTGGCTTCATAATATTGTGTTGCAGTTGCTGAACAACCATTTACATCAACGGCTGTAACTGTATAATTAAAGGGGGGCGGTATGGGGAATTGCGGATCTGGGCTAAATTGTGTAGGAAGTAAAGGTGGTACCGAGACCAAGGACACCGACAAATTGAACGGATTAATCCACCATGATTGAACCAATGCTGCCCCGCTGTTATTTAGCACAGTAAACGTAGGATAACATGGTACACCATCACTAACAACTTGCAATTGAGGGTTATCGTATATTTCTATGGTACTTACACTGGTACAGCCCCAAGGGTCGGTAGCGGTTACGGTATAAACGCCTGCTGCATTTATTGTAAACGTGTTCCCTGCTTGAGGTGTGCCTCCATTCAGCGCATAGGTGATATTGGGTAATGCGGGCGTTACTTGCGCGGTGAGGGTTTTCCCTACGCAGGGGGCTAACATACTTAATGACAAATCAAACTCATTCCCTACTTGCAATGTGGTGGTTGATACACAATTATTCACATCGGTAGCGGTCAAGGTATAGGTTCCGACTGCAGTCACTACTAATAGGTTGCCCGCTATAAGCAATACATTTGGACTAACAGAATAACTATATGGGGCAGTACCACCTGTTACGTTTATTGGTTGCAACAGATAGGGCGGAGTGGTTGGCAAACACAAAAAATTATTACTTAAACTTACATTTAAAGCCGGGCTAACCACCAACGTGGCTGTTGCCGTTGCGCTACATCTTAATGCATTACTAGCTGAAATGGTATAAACAGTGCCTGCTGTGGCATTAAAATTAGGCCCGTTCATCGTAACAGTCGGTGAAACAGCATATTGGAACGATTGACTATAATTAGTAACCGTTATTTGACCTGTATTTGAAGGTAACGTAACACAATTTTGCGTGTAGGTTGGAATGGGAGGGTATAATGTTGAACTTAGTGAATAACAGCTTGAGTTGGGCATAAAATATTCATTTTTTACAAAAACGTTGTTTGCGGCTACCGCCCTAAGGGTAGCATCAACATTTAAGCCCATGGTTGTATTTAAATTCTGAAAAATATTAATGTTTCTATTTTCTACTAATATAGCCAGCCTGTTTTCCCCGGGTTGGAGTATAATATTAAGCCAACTCATATTTACTTTCCATCCATCGCATGAACTCGAAGTATTATCAGGAAAACAATCTACACTTGAATTAGGCAGAGTGTTACCATTAATTTTAATTTCATTTATTCCATCATCCACATCTAAACCAAGTGACAAATTGGCTAAAATAGGCGTGGTTGAATTTACAAAAAAACGACGGATGAATATATAGGGATTGTTGCTAGGGCAAATTGGAAAAGCTGTATTTTGTGAAAGATCCCCACCACCAACATTACTAATTGCTCTAGAAATGCCATCAGGACAATTTAAACCTACCCAACCACCGGCAGGTTGCCAATAAGCCCATACAGTAGCGCACACCGTGTCTTGAATACCCGGGCCTGAAGCGATTTGCCAATACTGATCGGAATCGTTCGCACCATAACAGGCATTGATTACCCAATTTACGCCGGTACTTAA
>JBIKQE010000041.1:0-12832 GCA_044349815.1 Chitinophagaceae bacterium
CAAATATTATATTCGTGATGCAGATCCATGGGGAACTGCCAATAATACTACCGCTATGAGTGCCGTGTTTGGTGCCGCCAACTATCAAACCTTAACCTACACAACAGCGGTTCCTGCTACTGTATTTACTGCTGCTACGCAATTTGTGTTCCTAGAAGGTTCCGATGCCAATGCCTTGGCGTTAAACACCTTCTTTACCGCCAATCAAACCCTTATTGAAAACTGGGTATTCAATGGTGGTCGTTTGTACTTAAATGCCGCCCCTAACCAAGGTACCAACATGAACTGGGGTTTTGGTGGTGTTATCTTAAACTATACCAGCGCACAAAGCACTGTGAATGCCGTTTCGCCAACACACCCTGTGTTTGTTGGTCCTTATACGCCATTGGTAAACACCTTAACCGGCGGTAGTTATTCGCATGCTCATATCACAGGCGGTAACACAACTGCCATCATTACAGGTGGTGGTGTAAATGTATTAACCGAAAAGAACTGGGGAAGTGGTTTGGTATTGTTTGGTGGTATTACATCGCCTAACTTCCACCAACCAGCTATTGAAGCACAAAACTTATGGCAGAACATTATAAACTACACCACGTTCAGCACAACTGCTTTAAGCTATACCTTCTCGTGGAGCAACAACTCAACCAATAACTTTACAATTCCTACCGCACCTGGAACGTACACAGTAACCGTAACTGGTTATGGCTGTTCTGGCTCGGCTACCTACACCGTAAATAGTATTACACCTACAGTGTCGGCATCAGCTGCTCCTACCTCATTCTGTTTGGGTGGCAATGCAACACTTACTGCCACAGGCGCTAATAGCTACACATGGCAACCTGGTAACTTAACGGGCAACTCGGTAACCGTAACACCTACCACCACCACGGTGTATACAGTTACCGGCACCAGCGGAGCCAACTGTTCGGCTGTAGATACCGCCAAGGTAACCGTGAACCCGATTCCGCAAGTGAGCATTGTACAACAAGGTGTAAACTGTAACGATTCGTTGAAAGCCATCGTAACCGGTTTAGGTTCTGTGGCACCAACACCCGGCGCACGTTACTACATTCGCGATGCCGACCCATGGGCTACAACCAATAATACTACAGCTATGACTGCTGTGTTTGGTCCGAACTACACTACAACATCCTACGCGGGTGCTGTTCCAGCCACCGTTTTTTCAAGTGGCACTCAATTTGTATTCCTCGAAGGTTCCGATGCTAATGCCACGGCATTAAACACATTCTTTACAACCAACCAAACACTCATCGAAAACTGGGTTAATGCGGGTGGCCGAATGTTCATGAATGCTGCGCCCAATGCAGGGGCTAATATGAACTGGGGCTTTGGTGGTGTTACGTTAAACTATAATAGTCCTCAAAATATTGGCAACGCTGTTTCGCCAACACATCCCATTTTTGTTGGACCATCTTTACCCACGGCAACAACCTTAAATGGCAACAGTTATTCGCACGCCCACATTACCGGTGGTAATACAACTACCGTTATTAATGGTGGTGGTGTAAATATTTTAACCGAAAAAAACTGGGGTAGCGGGTTTGTGATGTTTGGTGGTATTACCTCGCCGAACTTCCATACACCAGCTGTTGAAGCACAAAATGTTTGGCAGAATATCATCAACTACACCGCCAATGGCGCTGCCGGCGGACCGGTTGTAAGTTATTTGTGGAACACCAATGCAACCACATCGTTTATTGTTCCACCAACAAGTGGTACATACACCGTTACAGTATCTGCTAACGGTTGTTCGGCTACCGCAACGTACACGGCCATTGTTAACAACCCTCCCGTTGTTTCGGTTACAACCAATACGCCAACTATTTGTCCTGGCCAATCTGCCGTGTTAATTGCTAATGGTGCGGCCTCGTACACATGGCAACCGGGCAATTTAACAGGTAACGCCATAACGGTGAATCCAACTGTAACTACCATTTATACCATAACAGGAACAAGTGCTGGTGGTTGTACCGCTAGCACCGTGTTTACCATTAATGTAAGTGGACAAATTCCTATCAATGCTACCGCATCGCCATCAACCATATGTATTGCCGGAATAAGCAACCTGCAAGCCACTGGCGGAAATACCTATACCTGGCAACCGGGCAACTTATCGGGCCCCGCACCATCGGTTAGTCCTGTTACCAGCACTACCTATACCGTAACAGGTACCAATGCTAACGGTTGTACAGGTACAGCTACAGTGGCTGTAACGGTGAGTGGCAATCCAACCATAGGCGCTTCTGCGGCTCCTTCAAATTCTATTTGTCAGGGCGACCCTGTTACCTTGAATGGTTCCGGTGGTGCCACTTATACGTGGTCGGGTGGAGTTACCAATGGCGTAGCCTTTGTACCCATTGTTACCACTACATACACAGTAACGGGTGCTAATGCAGCAGGTTGTACTAACAATGCTACTATTTTAGTAACTGTCAATCCAAACACAACACCGCCAGCATTAACGATTTCGTGTTTGCCATTCCCTGCTATTGTGGGAACATCAACAACGTATACGGCTAACATACCCGGAACTATTGCCAACTACACCATTCGTTGGTACCGTAATAATTCGTTCTATCAACAAACAACGAGTCCTACCAATACCTTGGTGTTCACACCTACAGGGTTGCAAGATTCAATTCATGCTCAAATTATTCCAACAGGATGTTTCAATCCGGATAGTGTAAAAACCAACAGCATCAATCCTCGTTTCAATACCGGCTTGGGCGATATGTTACCTGATGGTTTTGCTTTGTACCCGAACCCAACCCACGATCAAGTGCAGGTAAGTGGTTTGAAGAAAGGCGATGAATTGAACTTGACCGATATGGTTGGTCGCACGTTGTTAACCAAATCAATCAGCAGTAACGACCAGTATGTGATTTCGTTGAAAGCATACGCCAATGGTGTTTACTTCGCTCGCTTTACCCGCAACAATCAGTCGTGGACAATACGCGTGGTGAAAGATTAAGTTTATTAGTATTATACAAAAAGGCTGTCTTCGGACAGCCTTTTTTATGCCCTTAAAGTTGTAATTTTGCCCCACAAATTAAAATCATGAAAGAAGTATTTATTGTGGCTGCGGCCCGAACCCCGATGGGAAGTTTTATGGGTAGTTTGAAAGATTTTTCGGCCACTCAGTTGGGAGCAGTAGCTATAAAAGAAGCCGTGAAACGCGCCGGTATTGATGGCACGGAAGTAAACGATGTGTTGATGGGATGTGTAATGCAAGCCGGGTTAGGTCAAGCCCCAGCGCGCCAAGCGGCCAAGTTTGCCGGCTTACCCGACCAAGTACAATGCACCACCATCAATAAAGTATGTGCTAGTGGCATGAAAGCCGTTATGCAAGGCACGCAAAGTATTTTATTAGGCGACGCTGATGTTGTGGTTGCCGGTGGTATGGAGAGCATGAGTAAAGTACCTTACTATTCGCACAATATGCGTGGTGGAAATAAATATGGCAATGTTAGCCTCGAAGATGGTATTGCCAAAGATGGCTTACAAGATGTTTATAACAACTACCCTATGGGTTGTGCCGCCGAAGTATGTGCGAAAGAAATGAACATATCGCGCGAAGAACAAGATGCCTTTGCGATTGATAGCTATAAGCGTTCGCAAGCCGCATGGGAAGGCGGTCATTTTGCTTCCGAAATTGCCGCTGTTGAAATTCCGCAACGTGGTGGCGAACCAAAATTGATGGACAAGGACGAAGAACCATGGAATGTGAAATTCGATAAAATTCCAGGACTGAAACCGGTATTCCAAAAAGACGGTACCGTTACCGCTGCCAATGCGAGTACCATGAACGATGGCGCATCGGCCTTGGTGTTGATGAGTGGCGAAAAGATGAATGCTTTAGGCTTGAAGCCCCTCGCTAAAGTAATTGGTTATGCCGATGCCGAACAAGCCCCTGAGTGGTTTACTACTGCACCTAGCTTGGCCATACCCAAAGCAATTGCAAAAGCGGGTTTGCAATTGAGCGACATCGAATATTTCGAAATCAACGAAGCCTTTTCGGTAGTGAGCTTAGCCAACAATAAAAAATTAAATCTCGATCCATCGCGCGTTAATATTTGGGGCGGTGCTGTTTCGATGGGGCACCCTTTAGGCAATAGCGGTTCGCGCATTATTGTAACCTTGATGAATGTGTTACAACAGAACAATGCCCGTTATGGTGTTGCCGGTATTTGCAACGGTGGTGGCGGCGCCTCGGCCGTGGTTATTGAACGTTGCTAATAAAAAATATAAAACAAAAATCCCCACCTGAATCAGCGTGGGGATTTTTTTATTTTGCTGAAGAAAGAAAAAGACGATGACCTATAGCCCCGGCTGTAGCGTGTACCCCGCAGCCGCCTCAGGCGGTGAGGAGTACAGCGTAAGACGGGAAGACTGATGAATAAAGCGATGCTGTTGCGCTTCGAAAAAATTAATTCGACTTCATCCAGCGGGTGCTGAACTGGCGTGTGGCCGTAGAAAGGATGACTGTGTAAGTTCCCGGCGTCAATTGTTCGAGGTTTGAGATTGTCCTCAATCGGCTAGATTGGCTAGCGTCGCTGAATACCAAGCGGCCCATAGCGTCGTACATACGAACGGCAAATATTGGGTCGGCACCGTCGTAAGCTTTAATGGTGAACGACGATGTTGATGGATTCGGAAAAATGGCATAACGATGATCGATCGATAACACATCGCTTGTACCGGTGGCAATACCAAAAGCCGTGCAAAAATTCGGGATACCGTAACCGTGCGTGTTGTTCACATTATTATAGCGATCACTCGACATGCGAATGATGTTGCGTAATTTCCAAACAGGCAAAGTAGGAACCGCTTGCCACAAGCAAGCAATGGCGCCGCACATGATGGGTGCTGCAAACGACGAACCATTCGCGAAACCTACTTGACAATTGTCGCCAATCAATCCGGCCCCTTTACCCAATGCCATACCATCGGGTTTAATTTGTCCATCACTGGTTGGGCCGTAACCGCTACCGCCCCAAATGCCTGAGCCATCTACCATACCAACAGCATACACGCTATCGGCATCGGCGGGGGTTAATAAATAATGCCAAGCAGAAAAGCCTTCGTTGCCTTGGGCATTCACTACAAAAATGCCTTTCGACACCGCTTTGTTGGCAGCACGGGCAATTAGAGAGACTTGTCCGTTCATATCGGCATAGGTGTAGTTGTTACTGCTTAATATATTATCGAACTGGTTGTAACCCAAGGAAGAATTAATGATGTATACTCCTGCGCTATCGGACCGCTCGGCGGCAGACAACCAATTATCTTCTTCTATGGGTTGTTCCACCAGATTGTCTTCCGTGATGTATAAATAAAAATTAGCATAAGGTGCGGTGCCTACATACGTGCCAGGCAAATTGGCGGCCATGCAACCCAACACATTCATACCATGCGATGTGGGAATGGAGGCACTATAAACCCATGTGGTATCGCGACAATAATTGAAGGTTTCTTTAATACGTTGTTGTTGACGCAAGGAATCGAACGCCAAACAAGTATTGGTATACCGAAAATTGATATCGAAAACGGCTATGTCCATATTTTCGCCCCTATACCCTAAATCGTGCAGGCAATCGGCCTGAATAAGATCCACTTGTTGAAACGACAACCCGTAATAAGCCGAACTACCTGTTGTTTTGGCTTCATGGGGCATTGGGCTCACTTCAGGAAATTTAGATTGGTTGAATACTGGAGTAAAAATGCCATTGCCAAAACGGGCCACCAACTTCACACTTTCCACCATGGGAAGTGCTTCCAAGGCGGTTCGCTTCATAGAATCGGAACAAATAATTACTACCTGATTAAACCATTTTGAAACAGCATGCAAGCGCAAGGCATTGGAGGTTTGCATCACCGTATCGATATAGGCTTGCACAACCGGCAAATCGGTGCTATCGAGCGAAATTCCCTGAAAAGCTCTGCGTTGAAGGGCCTTTTGGGAGAGGAATTGTAAGGAATCGGCAAAAGTCAGGGTGCCATTTTTGTCTTTAAAGCGAACACGATAAGCATACGCGGGAGCGGCTTGGGCCTGAAAATCCATCATGCAATACAAGGCCAACATCATAGTTACAATCCATTTCATTCGGCATATTTTTTAGCGTGAAAAATGAGGGTAAATCCTTTTCGGTAATTATTCACCGCGGGTTGGTAAACCCACCGAGTGAGTTCTTTATAAACAAGTCCAACCCCACGCGCATAACGCTCGCGCGAATAGGTGCGGGCGCTAAAGGCATTCGAGTCGGCAGCATTGCCTTCACTGCGATCTACTTGGTTCACCCACAAGGTTTGTGGGAACATCATGTATTCATTTTGGTATGCCGATCCGATGCTATCGTATCGGTAATCCCAATCTTTATACCACTGATAGTCCGGATTAAAATCGGTTGGAATAAATAAGTTCCCATACCAGCGGGTATTGTATTTAACAGGAAATACCATTTTGATGTAGCGTAAATTTTGCTCTATCAACTCGGTGCGCGATGGCGTTTGCGTGATGGCGTAGGTGCCGAGTTCCGTCCACGGATAAGTAGAATCTTGCCGAACAAATCGTTCCACCCTCATCGATGAACGATTCTCTGCGTCGAGAAACGTATCCGTCATCCGATCTTGAAACTCCATTTGAAAGGTATCGGTACGTTCATTGAAATCGTCGTAGATAATTGAATCGACAGCATATTCTATCCAGGCTCCTGCTTTCACCGGAAAATAATCGCGCCCTAAGCTTAAATCTTCGCTGGGCACAAGGGTTCGTTGGCACGATGTGGCACCAAGAAGCAATAAAAAACAACCATAAATAGATAATCTATGCATTATCGTAAAGATACAAAATTTGATTATGTAAAAACACCTTACAAGACCTCTTCGCCTCGTAATATAATTCCACCACCTATTACGTCGTCGCCTTCATAAAAAACCGCCGACTGCCCCGGTGCAATTCCTTTAACCGGCGTGTCGAAATCAACACGAACTCGCCCCGCTTCAGCATGCAATACCGAATTCGAAGGGGTCGACTTATACCGTATTTTAGTAAACGCCGACATACCGTCGTTTATTGTGGGGTATTTTATCATATTCAAGCGAGCAACATGCATTTGGTTTCGGGCTAAATCGGCCTCGTCGCCCAACACTACCGTATTGGTTTCCGGTATAATTTCAACTACATACATGGGTTTCCCGAATGCCGTATCGAGGCCTTTTCGTTGTCCGATAGTATAAAACGGATACCCTTTATGGGTGCCAATTTTGGTTCCATCGGTCAAAACAAAATCGCCCCCATCTACTTGCTCTTCTAAGCCACTGATTCGGCGCTTTAAAAACCCGCGATAATCGTTATCGGGAACAAAACAAATTTCAAAACTTTCGCTTTTTTTGGCCAACTCGGGGTAACCGTAATCGAGTGCCATTTGGCGAATTTCAGTTTTACGATAAGGCCCTAAGGGATAAACACTGCGTTGTAAACAAGCCTGCGACAATCCCCACAATACATAGCTTTGGTCTTTGGTTTCATCTACGCCCTTCGATAAAATGGCCCTATCCGCTTCCTGCCGAACGTTTACATAATGCCCTGTGGCAATTTTCTCGCAATCCAACGAATCGGCTCTTTTTAATAAGGCATTCCATTTTATATGGGTATTGCACATTACACAAGGGTTGGGGGTACGCCCTGCTAAATATTCCTCTACAAAATTTTCAATAACGGCCTCGCCAAACTCATCGCGAATATCGAGCACATAATGGGCGAAACCATGCTCAACAGCCGCCGTTCGGGCATCGTTAAAACTATCGAGGTTACAACAGCCGGTTTCTTTCTTGCCTTTAGCAACAGCCCCATCGGCATAATCCCACGTTTTCATGGTCAATCCAATTACTTCATAACCTAAATCGTGCAACATGAGAGCAGCAACAGTGCTGTCGATACCGCCACTCATGGCCACCAATATTTTACCGTGCTTACTCATGCCGATGCAAAGATAATACAAAGCACGAGGCTAAGCTTTCAGCCTTTTTGATAGGCAATAAAAAAGGCCGAGACTCCTTCGAGCCCGGCCTTTCTCATAAATGTGAACAGTTATAAATTACCACGGTTTCCTTGCTCACGCTCCAAGGCTTCGAACAAAGCCTTAAAGTTTCCTTTTCCGAAACTTTTGGCTCCTTTACGCTGTATAATTTCAAAAAACATGGTTGGTCTATCTTCTACCGGTTTCGAAAACAATTGCAACAAATACCCTTCTTCGTCGCGATCAATCAATATACCCAATTTTTTCAGTGGGGCTAAATCTTCTTCAATGGAGCCTACCCGATCTAAAATATCGTCGTAATACGATTGGGGCACTTGTAAAAACTCTACCCCACGACTTTTTAACGCAGTTACCGTTTCAACAATATTATCGGTAGCCACCGCAATATGCTGAACACCTTCCCCTTCATAAAAATCGAGGTATTCCTCTACTTGGCTCTTTTTACGCCCTTCAGCAGGTTCGTTGATTGGGAACTTCACATAACCATTGCCATTACTCATTACCTTACTCATCAAGGCGCTGTATTCGGTAGAAATATCTTTATCGTCGAAACTTAAAATATTTTTAAACCCTAAAACATCTTCGTAAAATTTCACACGCGGGTTCATCTGATTCCAACCTACATTGCCCACACAATGGTCTACGAATTTTAAGCCGGTTGGACTCGGATTATAATCGCTTTTCCAGGCTTCAAAACCAGGCATAAATATTCCTTGGTAGTTTTTACGCTCAACAAAAATATGCACCACTTCGCCATAAGTATGAATACCGCTCAAACGCACTTCACCATGTGCGTCGGTTAATGTTTGGGGTTCCATGTAAGAGGTAGCCCCACGTTGCATGGTATCTTCATACGCTTTATAGGCATCCTCTACCCAAAGCGCCAACACTTTAACACCGTCACCATGCTTTTTATGGTGCTCCGCAATAGGATGATTCGAATGCAAAGGCGACGTCAACACCAATCGAATTTTATCTTGCTTCAATACATACGAAACACGATCGCGTATACCCGTTTCAGGGCCGGCATATGCCAACGATTGAAATCCAAAAGCCGTCTTGTAATAGTGCGCCGATTGCTTGGCATTGCCCACATACAATTCAATATAATCGGTACCCAGTAACGGCAAAAAATCGGCTGTTTGAACAGGTGATTCAGCCGTAGCCAATATTGTTTCCATAGAATGAAGTAATTTGTGGCAAAATTAGAGGTTTAATTTGAATTAAAACAAAGGGATTCCCCACTAAAAAACATGATAAAAATTAGCTCCCCGAAACCGCGTGTAACTGTAAAATCTATACTCGTTTTACTTTGTACCATGCTCTCAATGTCCACACAAGCCGCTACCAATGTAAGCGGTAACGTTTTTGGCACTTGGACGGCTGCCGGCTCCCCTTATTTGGTTATGAACATTATTCAGGTGGCGGGTGGCCAATCGCTAACCATCGAACCCGGTGTGGAAGTTATTTTTCAAGGCTTTTACCGCTTTATTATAAACGGACAATTAAAAGTGATTGGCACGGCAGCACAACCTGTTGTATTCAAAGCACAAGATACCACCGGTTGGCACAACGACGCTATAAGCAGTGGCGGTTGGCGCGGCATCCAATTCAACAACTACCAAGGCGCTACACCCGACTCATCGGTAATTAATCATGCCATTTTTCAAGATGTAAAACACGGTATGACGGCCAATGCGAATACGATTAATACGTTATACATTGCCAACCGTTCAATCCGCATCGCCAACTCCGAATTCTTTCATAATCAGAGTAGTCAAAATGCAAGCGATGGCCAAATTATTCAATTTAACTGCTCGGCCAATTACGAGGTTTTCATGGACAGCTGTCGCGTACACGATAACTTTGTTCGGGTATCGGTAATTCGTTTAAACGCCTGCAAAGGCACCTTCCGAAATAACGAATGGTACAACAACCGCGGCGGTTCCACCTTCTTTGGCTTGCTGTGCGAAGCCCTGCTCGAAAATAATAACATTCACCACAATACCCATATCTACGATATGTCGGCCATACGCATCGATGGCAAACATAATATCATCCGCAAGAACACCATTCACCACAACACCTCCGATCGCTTAGGTGCCATTATGTGCACCATGGGGCAAACTATCATTGAACAAAACCTCATTTGCAACAACCAAACCCTACAAGGAAATTGTGGCCCAACCGACGGTGGCGGTGGCATCCATATTTCGCACAACAACAATGCGGTGTGGGACAGTACACACTATATTGTACGGAACAATGTGATTGCCAATAACCACTGCGCTTTCAACGGAGGCGGTGTGTATGTTTATAATTGCAAAGCTGATATTCTCAACAATCATTTCGTAAACAATACCGCCCAATATGCCGGAAGTGGTTTTTACAACATCGGTACCCAATCGCGCTTGAATATCAAAAATAATTTGTTTTACAAAAACGGCAACCCCAATGGCCCTTCCATTAATCAAGCCTATTTGCTTTCGTGCGATTCCCTTTGGTTCGATTACAATTGGGGCGAAAACACCATCTACAACAAACTCCTCCTCACCAATTTAGCACCCACCTATATAGGCGATACCAGCCACCGCGTAGTAGCGCTCAATCCATTCATGGTAAACCCTAGCACCCAAACCGGTATCAACGACGATGCCACACTCCGCAACTTTAACCTTACCGCACAATCCACCTCGTGTTTTAATAATGGCTTATACAATGCTGGGCCTGTTGGCACTACCGACTTCCTAGGCAATAACCGCATCCAAGGCAGTAATATCGACTTAGGCGCCTTTGAATACCCTGTTAGCATTGCCGATGCCATCACCGAACAAGCTCTCGCATACATCGATATTTACCCTAATCCGGCAAGCAACTACCTGCTTATTGATGCACATAACACCGAATCGTTCGAGCTACAGTTATTGTCGATGCAAGGTGCCTGTTTACTCAACACCTCATTCAAAGGCTCCTACGCCCTCGAACTAAATAAAATACCGGCGGGCAATTATGTTCTTCAGCTTAACGCGTCAAACAACACCCACCGGTATCAAACCATTACGGTAAAACATTAATTATTCAGCCCAACTCATTTCATAATGAGCATCCTCAATTTCTAAGGCATGATTCGTGAGCATCAACGGCCGGAAGGTATCTACCATAACCGCTAACTCAGGCGTCTCTTTTTTGCCAATGCTTTTCTCGACAGCTCCCGGATGCGGACCATGCGGAATACCACTCGGATGCAAGGTGATCATACCACGTTCAACATGCTTCCGACTCATAAATTCACCATCCACATAATACAACACTTCATCGCTATCAATATTGCTATGGTTGTATGGCGCAGGAACAGCCTGCGGATGATAATCGTACAAACGAGGCACAAAAGAGCAAATCACAAAATCTTTTCCATCGAACGTTTGATGCACCGGCGGCGGCTGATGAATTCGTCCGGTAATTGGCTCGAAATCGTGAATAGAAAATATATACGGATACTCACAACCATCCCAACCCACCACATCGAACGGATGATAGCCATAGGTAATCGGGTACAAAAACCCCTTCTTCTTGGTTTGAATTAAAAACTCACCCTCTAAATCAATCGGATTTAAATTGCTCGGTTTACGCAAATCGCGCTCGCAAAACGGCGCATGTTCCATCAATTGTCCTTCTGTGGTTTTGTAACGACGCGGAAAACGAATTGGCCCAAACGATTCAATAATAAACAGCCGATTGTCGGGGCCATCAAACTGAATCTGATACACGACCCCTCGAGGCACCACAACATAATCGCCATACGAAAAAGTCAATTCGCCATAAGCCGTCAATAATTTACCCGTCCCCTCATGCACAAAAATCACTTCATCCGCATCGGCATTTTTATAAAAATAATCGGTCATGCTGTTGCGCGGCGCCGCTAAGGTGAGGTGGCAATCGTTGTTAACCAATACAGGCTTGCGGCTATCCAAATAATCATCCACGGGCTTCACTTTAAAACCCTGAAAACTGCGGTGCTTCAAAATATTTTGTGTGGCAATTACCGGATTAATATCCTTCGGCGCTTCCGATTTAATAATACGTGTTGGCGGATGAATGTGGTATAAATTGGAGTAATTATAACTAAACCCTTCCGTACTAAACAACTCCTCGCTGTACAAGGAACCATCGGGCTTGCGAAACTGCGTATGACGCTTGTGCGGAACATTCCCCAACGTATAATAATGTGGCATACAAAAAATATTTACACAAATGTAAAACACACAAGCAGTATTCGAACTGATATTCGTCAACTCCTTGCTTATTTTCCTTATAGCCTATGTTTTATCCACCACTTGACATTTCCCCTCCCACTCCAATTTTTTTTTGGGCGTGCCAGCCGGTGTTCTCACACCAACAGTTAGTCTCTTCACCGCCACCGGCTGTCGGGCTTTCACCTCTAGCCGCCTCGTTCTCCTTACGCTATCATGGGTTTTGCACAATCCCACACGCTTCTCTCTCCAAACTCGTTTCCGCAAAGGCGGCATCCGGCTCAATCCCTCACGCGAATCCCTACTCCCATCTTTATCTTTTACGCCAATAAAAAAAGCTCCCCAATAGGAGAGCCTTTAATATTATTCTATTTCTTATCGAATCAAGGTCAAATCGCCCTTTATGAACTGCGTTTTGCCATTAGCATAAGCAACACGCATCAAGTAATGGTATACCCCCGGATCTTGTGCAACTCCTTTGTAATTACCATCCCAACCCCGACGGACATCGTTCGAGAA
>JBIKQE010000238.1:0-3572 GCA_044349815.1 Chitinophagaceae bacterium
TCCTCCAACGAACCCGAATACGAAGGCCAAGCACACATGCTAGCCACATCCAAACAAGCCTCCACACCGGCATCCTCCATCATTACGGCATTCCGCGAAGCCGGGGCATGCGCCATCAAGGGAATATAATGTTTGCCACACAACCAAATAGCCCATATAGCCGCATATACATCAACAGCCGTATCAGTATAAAGCCCTATAGCCTTCCCGGGCATAGCATTTACGCGCTCCGCAATACTCAAAACCCGTCGTCCAAAATCGTTATAGGAATTTACACTACCCCCTATTTGAATGGCATTCTTCTCACCCCGCAATATAATATTCTCTATAAATGGCGCTAAAACTTCTTCGCTAAAATTAGGCATGCCGCAAATGTAATATAAAACTAAAGCCTCGCTGTTACACGAGTTAAAAACTAGGTTAAGTGGCTAAAACAGCTGATTTTCAAATCAAATTCGCATCAAAACAATACGCAACAATTCATTAAACATCACCACACTATCACGCCAAACCGATATCTTACTTCCCTCCACCGCCTGCCACCGCAACGGCATCTGAACAATGGCATAGCCCGCCCGATTGGCACGTATCAATAATTCCACATCGTGCGCCCATCCAAGTGTTTGCAAGGCCGTAAACAACTCGCATGCCACCTCGCGCGGATACAACTTAAAACCACATTGCGTATCCCGATACGGCAAACCCGTCATCAACCGAATCAACCGATTAAACATCCGCCCCACTTGCTGCCGCTGAAACGAATCGCGCACCTCCGATTGGGGTAATTCGCGCGAGCCAATAAAAATTTCTTTCGAAAAAAAACCATCACGCAGTTCCCACCACCGCAATAATTCCGTGGGCGCCGCCGCCATATCGGCATCCAACGTCAATATATAATCGCCCTTCGCAGCCAATACACCTGCTTTTAAAGCGCCCCCCTTACCTGTATTTTCTTGCCGAATACACACAATCCGATCGGCTAAATCCGCATAACCCGTCATGGTACGTAACGCCGTCAAACCATTATCCGTACTGCCATCATCTACTAAAACCACATCAAAACGCCCCGGCCACAACGAAGCAAAATCAACAAGCCCCTGCCACATACGCAGCAAACGAGGCCCCTCATTATAACAAGGAATCACCAAAGTAACATACGGAACAATCATCATCGCCCTGCGAAAATAATTGCGAAACACCCGCCCACCAACTATTCAATTATTACAAGCATCCATGTATTTTGAAGCGCATCCTTCCCTCTCCCCTCAACACCCGTCCCGTCTTACGCGCCAAGCCACTCCGGGCTTCGTGTTTACGCGCGCTTACGCGCACGCAACCACGCACCCCCTCGTGGGCTTTCTGCTGCAGCCGGGGCTATTTTTTTAGCGTCCGATTCTTTCTTCCTCCAACCCATTTCTACAAAATTCCATGTTGTTATCGCGGGCAATAAATTATAAGAAATACCTATTTTTATTTATGCACACTATATACAACGCGGAAAATCTGATACTTGAACCCAAAGCGTTCCGAAAACATTCCAATATGCACAATCTGTTAATAAACAAAAGAAAAAACTTCATCAACAAAAAAATATCTTCGTTGACCTGATTCGCTTTTTTATCTGTCAACTTATTCCAAACAATAAAACACACTAAAAAGCAAAGCAGTTAAAAAACCCAGAAAAGCCCATTCATCTATGTCAAAAAAAGCATCACCCACCAAAGGCCTTCAATTTGAACGCTACTACACCAACAACACCACGTCGGTGTACAATCAATTTCAGTACGATTACCGAACATCGGTAATCCGTAACCCCAACGGCGAGGTTATCTTCGAAATGAAAAATGTTGAAGTCCCCGCCCATTGGAGCCAAATTGCCACCGACATCTTAGCCCAGAAGTATTTCCGCAAAGCCGGTGTACCTCAACCCGATGGTAGCTTAGGTCGCGAAACATCGGTAAAACAAGTCGCCCATCGTTTGGCCGATTGTTGGATGCAATGGGGAGCTAAATACGATTACTTCGCTTCGAAAGAAGATGCCCAAATATTTTACGACGAATTGGTTTATACCATCTTAAACCAAACCTGTGCTCCCAACTCGCCACAATGGTTTAATACCGGTTTGTATACTGCCTACGGTATTGCAGGTAAACCACAAGGACACTACTACGTAGATCCTAAAACCGGCGAATTGATGAAATCGCAAAACGCCTACGAGCGTCCGCAACCACACGCCTGCTTTATCTTAAGCGTAGACGACGATTTAGTTAACGAAGGTGGTATCATGGACCTCTGGGTTCGCGAAGCCCGGATCTTCAAATACGGTAGCGGTGTAGGTACCAACTTCTCGAGCATCCGTGGCGAAGGCGAAAAACTCAGCGGTGGTGGCACTTCCAGCGGTTTAATGAGCTTCCTCAAAATTGGCGATCGTGCCGCAGGCGCTATCAAAAGCGGTGGTACTACCCGTCGCGCAGCCAAAATGGTTTGCTTGGATATGGACCATCCCGAAATTGAAAAGTTCATTAATTGGAAAGTTGAAGAAGAACAAAAAGTGGCCGCTCTCATTGCAGCCGGTTATAGCAACGATTACGAAGGTGAAGCCTATCGTACCGTAAGCGGACAAAACTCCAACAATTCCGTTCGCGTTCCGAACGATTTCTTCCACGCCCTCGAAGCTGCCGAAGATTGGGAACTCAAAGGCCGCTCGGATGGCAAGGTGATGAAAAAAATACCTGCTAAAGACTTATGGGAAAAAATTGCCTATGCCGCATGGCGTTGTGCCGACCCTGGTTTACAATACGATACCACCATCAACGAATGGCATACCTGTCCTGAAGGTGGTTCAATTCGCGCCAGCAACCCTTGCTCCGAATACATGTTCCTCGACAATACAGCGTGTAACTTAGCCTCTATGAACTTACGCCGCTTCTTCAACGAAGAAAATGGCCAGTTCGATGTGAAAGGGTACGAATATGTAACCCGTATTTGGACCGTTGTATTGGAAGTGTCGGTATTAATGGCCCAATTCCCTTCAAAAGAAGTGGCCCAATTAAGTTACGACTACCGCACCCTTGGTCTTGGATACGCCAACCTCGGTTCCTTACTCATGGTTCAAGGTATTCCGTACGATAGCGAACAAGCCCGCGGAATTGCCGGTGCCTTAACCGCAATCATGACCGGTGTAGCCTATAAAACATCGGCCGAAATGGCGGCTCATTTAGGACCATTTGCTCGCTACAACGAAAACAAGAAACACATGTTACGCGTTATGCGTAACCACCGTGCAGCAGCCTACGACGCCCAAGATGCTTTCGATGGTATCGAAATCAAACCACAAGGTATCAAAGCACAATATTGTCCCGATTATTTGTTAACAGCCGCTACCAAAGCATGGGATGATGCTGTTCAATTAGGCGAAAAATATGGCTACCGCAACGCCCAAGCCACTGTAATTGCCCCAACCGGAACAATTGGCTTGGTAATGGATTGCGATACTACAGGGGTTGAGCCCGATTTCGCCTTGGTGAAGTTCAAAAAACTCAGCGGTGGTGGCTATTTCAAAATCATCAACC
>JBIKQE010000239.1:0-3550 GCA_044349815.1 Chitinophagaceae bacterium
GTTAACTTGTATTACATCGCTTTTGGGTAAGCGGGCGAAGGCGGTATAGCCCACATCGATGGTTTGCACCAAATCGCCCACATCGGCGGTTTCGCCACCGGCCATGTCGATATGCAAACCGGCTTGGCGCCATTCGGCCAGTACCTCTTCGCAACCTTGTATAACGGCGGCGAGGACTTCCTTCGGAATGCGGTTTTTATTGCGGGCAATGGTGGACGATAACACAAAGCGATCGACGGCGCCACTGCAAATCATATCGTCGATGTTCATCACGATGGCATCTTGAGCAATGCCTTTCCATACCGATAAATCGCCGGTTTCTTTCCAATATAAATAGGCTAAAATCGATTTCGTGCCGGCCGTGTCGGCGTGCATAATGCAAGCGTGGTCGGCACTCCCCGTGAGGGTATCGGGCAAAATTTTACAAAAGGTATTGGGGAAGAGTCCGTGGTCGAGGCCTTTAATGGCAAAATGAACATCTTCTTTTTGGGCTGAAACCCCGCGTTGGGCATACAAATCGCTCATGGTGCAAAGATGCAACGAAATGGGCAACCGTGGGAATTGGAAATTTAATTCGTAGGGGTTTGGGTAAAAAATTGCAAGAAGTCTGCGAGTTGTAAATACGGATACTCCGTTTGCAAGCTGCGGCACAGTTCGGCTTGTTGGGCCATAAAGCGTTGATGCGCCATACTGCCGCTGTCTTTGGGTTTATGGTACCGGGCTTTGTACAATTGTTCCATCTGTTCCATCAGGGGTTTCGCGTTGGGGGCGATATAGGTTTCGCGGAAGTGTTCCCAAACGAAGCGGGTGGCGGCGTAGTTGGGGTGCACTAAATCGTAATCGAAAAAGCGGTAATCGCGGAGCACGTCCATCACCAATTCGTAGGCGGGGAAATAATAGGTGTTTTGTAACGCATGAACGGCTTCAATGAGGCGGGCTTTACTGCGGTTGTTTTCAATAACGCCGTCGCGGATGTGGCGCACCGGACTGATAGTAAACACAATACGCAAGGAAGGATTTTGGGCATGGAGCGCATCCACACTTCGTTGTAAGTGTGTTTGAATATCGGTAATCGACAGCAGTTCTTTGTTGAACCAATCGTGTGGAGCGCGGTGGTTGTTGCTAACGAAAATATTCTGTTCGCGGTGCCGATAAGCAAAGGCAGAGCCTAAGGTGAGAATAAGAACGGAGGTGTTCTTCAACGCTTCATGAAAGTGTGCAATGGAGGTATTGATGGCGTGTAAACTTTCTTCGGGGTTGCGAAACGAAAAATCGGAATGATGGTACCAGCTGTGCCAATATTCGTTGTGAAAAAATAAATCGGCTTGGGTGTATGTTCGGTTCGTGATGATATCGTTGAGGGCGTGAACGATGCTGATTGGATTGAATAAAATGCCGTGCGCATTTTGATGCACGGCGAAGCCGCTCTTCTGCAAAAATCCGGCCATGTGTTCGGTGAAGCACGACCCTACCAGCATCACCGATTCGTGGTGTTGCAAGCGGGGTTCGAAAGGTGGAATATGGATGGGTAGTTGGAATTGCATGGGTGCGAATTAACAACCGAACTGGCGTAAATGATGATCGAGATGTTTGGCAAACAAGGTGTTCCATTCCTTGGCAGTGAGGGGACCGAAAGAATGCGATGGACGGCCTTCAAAGGACGCTTCGCCTTCTTGTAGTACGCGTTGTAAATGGGCTATGAGTTTTTCGCGTTCGGCATTGAAATTTTTTTCGTCGGCAATAATAAATTCAGGGGCTGTTTGTGTGCTTTGTTTATAGGGTTTTTCCGACACAACATAGGGTTTCACAAACCAACGTAACAACAAGCCTTTGAGGAAGCCCGATGGCTTGGTAAAACCAGGTTCGTAAATCATGCGATAGGTTACATTGCAATGCGCCAACATTTGCGCCGCATTCATTTTGCCCCATTGAGCGTGCGTGTTTGGTTGTAGTTTTTCAATACGGTTTACAAAATGAGTGACGCCGGCGGAACTGAATACATTTTCCATTCAAAGATGTTTGCGCAAAAGTGCAATAAAAAAGCGGGTTATGTCGCGGATTTTTTTTCACCGAATTATTTATAATAGCCGAATCGTGGATTTAAAAAGGATTAATCGATTACATAGATTTCGCTGACAAACCGCAACGTCCCTGCGTTGTGCATTTGTGATGGATAATAAATTGATGGCAGGTGACGTTGTGGAGAAAAGATGGCCAAGCCCCAGCGGGGCGACACATCGTTAGCATGTAATTCAAATGAATATTTAGCCCAAGAGCTCCGTAGGTGCGGCACATCGAAGTCGCCAATTACTACGCCATTCATCCGCGCGGCTGTTTCGCCGCTCAATATACTTCATTGGTTCAAAGGCTGCGGGATGCGCAGGGGAAGCTACGCAGCGCGAGAGCGAATGCGGGAGCGCTGTGGAGCCGGAGCGAAGCGGAGCCCGAAGCAGCCCGATGATTGCTGAAGAAAGTTCATCCGCTGATAGCCCCAAATAATTCGATAAAAAAAAGATAAAATCATTGACTATAACTCAGGAAAACGTTTTTTATTTCACCTTTGCCAAAACTATTTTTAAATGCAAGCACACGAAATTGATTATGCCATCCACGGCGAGGAAATGCAACATGTATCCATTGAACTCGATCCGAATGAAACCGCTATTGCCGAAAGCGGCGCCTTTATGATGATGGACGATGGCCTGCAAATGGAAACGATTTTTGGGGATGGTAGTAAACAAGAAAATAGTTTGATGGGCAAGTTGTTGTCGGCCGGTAAACGCATGCTCACCGGCGAAAGTTTATTTATGACGGCGTTTACGAATGTGAGTCAGGGCAAACGTACCGTGCATTTTGCTTCCCCTTATCCGGGTAAAATTATTCCCATGAACTTGGCGAAACTAGATGGAAAAATTGTATGTCAAAAAGATGCTTTTTTATGCGCCGCCAAAGGTGTGTCGGTAGGTATTGAATGGCAAAAGAAATTAGGCACGGGCATCTTCGGGGGCGAAGGGTTTATTATGCAAAAATTGGAAGGCGATGGTATGGCCTTTGTGCATGCCGGCGGACATGTATTCGAACGCATTTTACAACCCGGCGAACTCTTAAAAATTGATACCGGTTGCGTAGTAGCTTATACTCGTTCCATCGATTTCGATATTCAATTTGTAGGCGGTATTAAAAATACCTTGTTTGGTGGTGAAGGCTTGTTCTTTGCTACGCTCCGTGGACCGGGTACGGTTTGGGTACAATCCTTGCCTATCAGTCGTTTGGCCTCACGCATTATTAGTTACGGGGGCTTCAAGCGTAAAGAAGAAGGCAGTGTATTAGGCGGTATTGGTAACCTTTTGGATGGCGACGGGTTTTAAACCGAGCCGATGTTGCATGCGGTAACACACCACATTTTATTCGCTTTTCTGTTTCACAAATTGTAATTCAGCGGTGAACGAAATTTCGTCGCCCAAAATAAAATTGATGTTGTCGATGGCTGAATTCCACGATATGTCCCAATCTTTACGGTTGAGTGTACCATGCAAGGAAAAGCCCGCTT
>JBIKQE010000042.1:0-12451 GCA_044349815.1 Chitinophagaceae bacterium
CTCTGCTGCGAGGCCCAAGCCCCTATCTGACTGGCCCGCGGGCGCTGATGGAAATACGCTTCCGAGGCTTCGAAACTTATTCTCTCTACGCGTCCTTCAATGCGCAATTGACGTTGCAAAGGCACCCAATAAAACGTGGCGGCCGCATGCGGATTCTCCGTCAAATCGCGCCCTTTGTGACTATCGTAATTGGTAAAAAAAATAAAGCGCTCGTCTTCCAAGCCCTTTAATAATACAAAGCGATTATGTGGTTTACCCGCTGCATCTACCGTAGCCAAGGCCATGGCATTCACATCGTCTATCTCCGACGCCATGGCCTCGTTGAACCATTTTTGAAATTGCAAATAGGGACTGTCGAAAGTATCTTCTTCCAACAACGACGCCAAACTGTAATCGAGGCGTAAGGCCGCTAATTTATCCGTCATTTTTAATAGGTATTAACCAACCTGCACGCACGCAAAGTTGGAACAAGGTTAGGCGTTAATAAAAAACGACCTTAGTTCTTAACGTAGTTCTTCATCACGAACACCAACCCGACGAACATGATAACAACAAACAACCAGCAACTGAAATAACCAATTACGTTGCCGATTTCGAAAATAGAAAGAATGGTAGAAGCCATGTGTTAATTTTTGCGTGGCAAATATACAAAACTTATCCGCGTTTGCGGTGACGGAATTTAAATACAAAACCACCTTGCACCACCGATTTCCCTATACCGACTTCCAAAAATATGGCCGTACGTGTTAAAAAGAAATAACGTGCCCCAAAACTCATTTCGTACGATACCGGATAAGGAATCTTGAACTGCGATTTGAATGTGACGCTATCGGGCCCATACGAGGTAAAATCGCTATTTTTGAACATGTTATAGCCTAATCCGCCGCCTACATACACATCCCAATCTTTGTCAACATACAAATGATAATTCAAGCGGGCATTCACAAAGATATCGTTGGCTTGGGTGCCATATCGGAAGGGCAAATCGAAGCCATACAATGGATCGGGACGTTGTTGTTTCCATTCCGATTTATAGCGAATCCAACCACCACTCAAGGCCACACTCAGTTTGCGGGTGAGTCCATACTCCAAACGGGCATAAAACGGACCCACACCCACTACCTTAAAATCGGTACTGTCGCGCTGGTACTTGAATAAGCCATTTTCCATACGGGGTTGACCGTAGCCAATCGACAAGTGAATTTGTCCTTTTTCGTGCGCCTTGGTATCCCAGTAATAATCCCAACCTGGGGCCGAAAAAAACTGAGCACGGGCTTGGGTCAGCGAACAAATCATTATTAATACGACGAGCGTAATCCTATTCATGAAGCACAATTTGGGAACAAATTAAGAAAAAATAAGTTATACACGAAAATAATCGGGGAACAAATATCAAAAATGCAGGAAAAGTGCCTATTCTACGGCCCCTAAGCCTTCGCGCAATACCACCGGCACCGGCCCTGTACAGTCTACAATGGTAGACGGCACCGCACCGCCCAAGCCACCGTCTACCACCAAATCGACCTGGTGCCCGAACAATTCATCAATCTCATCGGGGTCGGTTACGATGTGGGCATCCTCGGCCAAAGGGAGAGAGGTGCTCAAAATAGGATGGCCCAAGGCTTGCAACAAGGTATGACTCACCACATTGTTCGGTACCCGAATCCCTACCGTGTCTTTGCGCGTACGCAACAACTTCGGCACTTTCTTATTGGCTTCTAAAATGAAGGTGTACGGCCCCGGGACGTACTGCTTTAAAAAACGGTACAAGGGCGTGCTGATGGCTTTGGTATAATCGCTGAGGTGACTCAAATTATTGCACAAAAACGAGAGGTTGACTTTTTGAGGGTCGATGCCTTTGATGCGGCAAATTTTTTCGATGGCTTCGGGGTGTTCAATACTGCACCCCATACCATACACCGTATCGGTAGGATAAATAATTACCCCGCCTTTCAACAAGCAATCTACCACCTGCTTCACTTTGCGCGGATCCGGATTTTGAGGATGTAAAACAACTAACACGGTTTAAAGATATGCCGAATTCAAATTACCTTCGTTTGATTCATGCTTGCACTATTTAAAAACCGCTCATCACGTTGGTTTCTTATACTAACCCTGATGATGTGTTTCTTTCCGTGGAATGAACGCGCCAGCTCCATCGGCTTGATTGCTTTGGCTTTGCATACAGTGATAGATACGCGCTGGCGTTCCAAACTGCGTGGGTTTACATGGAACCCCCTCAGCACCCTTGCAGTATGCTTTTGGCTGTGGCATGTGGTGGGTAGTTTATGGAGCTACGATGCACAGGCCGCCACCCAATCGATTCAAGTAAAAGCCTGTTTGTTCATTCTTCCTGTTTTGTTGGGTTTAGAAAACCATTGGAACCAAGAGCGACGCTATTACTTGACCATAGCCTTTGTTGGCTCCTTGCTCTTGGCCTTTTTTTATTTATTGGTGCATGCACAACTCACACTGCCTGCTAGCGATCGCTGGCAACGTATGTGGTTTTCTGAACCGCTCATGAACCCGGGCTATATTTCAAATTATTA
The DNA here is from genome assembly GCA_044349815.1 of Chitinophagaceae bacterium. Taxonomy (GTDB): domain Bacteria; phylum Bacteroidota; class Bacteroidia; order Chitinophagales; family Chitinophagaceae; genus OLB11. The sequence goes on from JBIKQE010000042.1 coordinate 2,550, forward strand.
TGCCGTGGGCATTTTTTTATTGGCCACTGAAAAACGGTGCTGGTTGTTTATACAAGCTAGGTTGTTGAGTATAAGCGCCATCGTATTATTACTCGCCGCCGTATTGATTTTCATTGCCAAAATCACCTTGGTTTTTTTGCTTTTATTGGCTGGTTTTTTATTTTTAAAAGCCTTGCGCGAACGCGTACAATCGCCTTGGCTCTTTTGGGTTGTAGCCTTACCCGCCATGGCCTTGTTCGTATACGGCGTTACGCTATTGCCCCCTGTGGCCAAGCGTTTGCAAGAAACCGAACGCCAATTGGCGGTAATTAAACCGGCCGATATCAACATCACCAATTCCACCATGAGCCGTAAAGTGGCGTACCAACTTGAATCGGAATTGGTACAACAGGCAGGTTGGTTGGGTACAGGCACAGGCACCGCTAACCACGAAATATTGAAAGCCCTCGAAGCGGGCGGTTATACGCAATTGGTAAGCGCACAAATGCACGTGCACAACCAATTTATGAATGCCGGTATTGCATTAGGTTGGATAGGTTTGCTCATACTAATTGCCTTTTCAGTAGGTAGTTTGATTTATATTGTACTACAAAATAATGTGCTTGAATTAGGCATCGGAATATTGATGTGCTTAAACCTGGCCATTGAAGACTTGTTTGAAATTCAAGCGGGGGTGGTATTTTTTGTACTATGGGTGTTCTTGCTCACAACACGCCAAAAAGAAGCGCAACCTTAAGCCACAAACTTATACCCTACACCTCGCACACTTAAAAAATGCTTGGGGTTGCGTTGGTCGGGTTCGAAATATTTTCGAAAGTTCATTATAAAATTATCGATGGTGCGGGTGGTTGGATACACGGTATAACCCCATACTCGTTGCAGAATATGTTCACGCGTCATCACCTCGCCGGCGTTTTCAATCAACAACCGTAAAAACAGTCCTTCCGTTTTGGTGAGGGTATGGTGGCGGCCTTGTACATCGGTTATTTCGTGCGAATTAAAATCAATAGCCGCTTCGCCAATCCGATACACATGTAACTCAGGTACATTCTGCTCTATTTGCTTGGTTTTTTCTATTAATTTATCAACCCGCAACAACAATTCCTCCAAATTAAACGGCTTCGTTAAATAATCGTCGCCACCTTTTTTGAGTCCCAACACCCTATCGGCACCGGTACTTCGGGCCGATAGAAACATGATTGGCACTCTCGGATTACGCAAGCGTATGGTTTCGCACACGGTAATCCCGTCTAAGCCGGGCAACATAATATCCAGAATAATACAATCGAAATGCTCCGCTTTTACTGCGTCGATTGCTTTGTGGCCATCCCCTACCGCTGTTACCGAAAAACCTTCTAGTTGTAAATTTAACTTTAAGGTTTCACGAAGATTCTCCTCATCCTCCACCAATAATATTTGCTTTTGCGGTACTGATTTAGACATTCTTATAATACTATTTCAAATGTAGTTCCCTGCGGTGAGTTATTCTTCACGGCAATGTCATATTTATACAAATCCACAATTTTCTTTACAATATAAAGGCCCAAGCCTGTGCCCTTGGTAATGCGGGTTTTTTCATCGCCCATGCGATAGAACTTGGTAAAAATGCGTTTCTTTTCATCGTCGGGAATGCCTTGACCTTGGTCGGTAATGCGAATCACCCAACGGTGGGTTTCCTCGGCAAGTGCCACCACCACAGGCGCATCGGGTGGCGAGTATTTACGGGCATTTTCTATGAGGTTGCTCAATAACAAACGCCACAAAAACGTATCGCCTTTGCGAATAGGGTCGTTTGAGTTAATTTGTTTTTCAACCTTGAAGTTTGGATATCGCCGCACTTGCTCATCTATCAATTCGTGTAAAATACCCGATACTTGCACCTCATCCGAATACAAAGCCTGCTGACGATCTTCTAATTGCGTGGCGGTAATGATATTGCTACATAAGTCGTTCAAGCGGTCGCTTTCCTCCACCGAGGTCCGTAATAATTTTTGCTGCATGTCCGGCTCCAATTGCCGTTTCTGCATGGTTTGCAAATTCAATTTAATGCCCGCCAAAGGTGTTTTTAATTCGTGGGTTACACTCAACATAAAGTTCTGTTGAAGCCGATTGAGCTGTTGTTGCCGATAATACGCCCACAACACCACCGCCGAACCCAATAAAATAATGCCCAAATTAAAGGCTCCTTCGCCCAAATACTGCTTGCGGCGGCGAGTTTGCATATCTACAATATGCAAAGACTCTGCCTTCCGTTGGGCGTCTGTTTTAGCTGTTTGCAATTGCAGGTTTTCTTGTTGCAAACGGTATATTTCACGGCTTTGACGTTGTAAACTATAGCCCCAAAACACCACCGCCGAAACAATGTAAACGAACAAAATGGTATACCAAATACTGAATTTCATAATTGTGTATTAAACAAAATTAACCTTAAATAGAATTGCCCCAATGAACTGATTTCAATTGAGTATAACATGCAGCATAGCGCGCTGAGTCTCTTTCAAAAAAACTCATCGGGCAACATTTAAAAAGAAAACACCAAAATTCAACCTTTTCAATTAACATCGTATATTTGCACCCTCAGGCGGATTTGATTATTGTTCAGCCTGAATAAACAATCGAACTAATACTCATCGTTTTAAACGAGTTCCCTCTCTTTATTGCGTTGGTCTATCAGTTCGATACAAATCGAAACGTATGGATATACAACACTGTTTGGAAAAACAAATCCTCATCATCGACGGCGCCATGGGCACCATGATTCAACGCTACAAACTCAGCGAAGAAGACTTCCGTGGACAACGATTCGCCGAATGGCACAAAGACCTCAAAGGCAATAACGACCTGCTTTGCATCACCCGCCCCGATGTGATCGAAGCCATTCACCTTCAATACCTCGAAGCCGGCGCGAATATTTTGGAAACCAATACCTTCAGCGCCCAACGCATCTCCATGGCCGATTATGGTATGGAAGAACTCTCCTACGAAATGAACCTGGCCGCCGCCCATTGCGCCCGCAACGCCGTCAACCAATTTCACGCCAAATACCCCGAAAGCCAACAACCCGTTTTTGTGGCAGGCGCTATCGGTCCAACCAACCGCACCCTCTCCCTCTCCCCCGATGTGAACAATCCCGGCTTCCGCGCCGTGACCTTCGACGAAGTAAAAAGCGCCTACGCCGAACAAATCAAAGGCCTCATCGATGGTGGCGTAGATATTATTCTCATCGAAACTATCTTCGATACCCTCAACGCCAAAGCCGCCATCACCGCTGTATTGGAAGCCTTCGACAACGGTGCCCCCAAACTGCCCATTATGATTTCGGGCACCATCACCGATGCGAGTGGGCGTACCCTCAGCGGACAAACACTCGAAGCGTTTTATTATTCCATCGAACATGCCAAGCCCATCAGCGTAGGATTCAACTGCGCCCTCGGCGCCACCCAAATGCGTCCACACGTTGAAGAACTCAGCGCCTTGGCCTCGTGTTATGTAAGCGCTTACCCCAACGCCGGCTTGCCCAATGCCTTCGGCGAATACGACGAAGCCCCCCACGAAACCGGGCACATCTTGGAAGACTGGGCCAGAGAAGGCCTCGTGAATATTGTTGGTGGCTGCTGCGGCACCACCCCCGATCATATTCGCTGCATTGCCCAAGCCGTGAAAGACCTGAAACCTAGAACATTACCCACAACAAGCACCCACTAATCATGTTGAACAACTATTTACACCTCAGTGGTCTTGAACCCTTAGTACTTCGTCCCGAACTGAACTTCATCAACGTGGGCGAACGCACCAATGTAACCGGCAGTAAAAAATTCGCCCGCTTAATTCAAGAAGAAAAATACGACGAAGCCCTCAGCGTAGCCCGTCAACAAGTGGAAAGCGGGGCGCAAATTTTAGACGTGAACATGGATGATGCCATGCTCGACGGCGTCTATGCCATGACCACCTTCCTCAACCTCCTCCAAGCCGAACCCGATATCGCCCGCATCCCCATTATGATCGACAGCAGTAAGTTCGAAATCATTGAAGCCGGACTCAAATGCGTGCAAGGCAAGTGCATCGTGAATTCCATCTCCCTCAAAGAAGGCGAAGAAAAATTCATTCAACAAGCTAAAACTTGTCAACGCTATGGCGCCGCCGTCATCGTAATGGCCTTCGACGAACAAGGACAAGCCGATAGCAAAGAACGCAAAGTGGCCATCTCGGAACGGGCGTATAACATCCTCACCCAACAACTCGGCTACAAACCGCAAGACATTATTTTCGACCCCAACATTTTTGCTGTAGCCACCGGACTCGAAGAGCATAACAATTACGGTGTCGATTTTATTGAAGCTACCCGCGAAATCAAACAGAAGATGCCGCTCGTAAGCATCAGCGGAGGTGTGAGCAATCTATCGTTCTCCTTCCGCGGCAACGATCACGTGCGCGAAGCCATGCACAGCGTGTTTTTATACCGCGCCATTCAAGCCGGTATGAACATGGGTATCGTTAACGCCGGACAACTCGCGGTGTACGACGATATCGAACCCGAACTCAAACAACTTTGCGAAGACGTTATTCTGAACCGCAACAACGATAACAACCAAGCCACCGAAAAACTCATTCAGTTTGCCGACACCGTAAAGGCTAAAGGCAAAGTACAAGTGGTAGATGATGCTTGGCGCAAAGAACCGGTCGCCAAACGCCTCGCCCACGCCCTCGTGCACGGCATCACCGATTTTATTGATGCCGATACCGAAGAAGCCCGCCAACATTTTCCGCGCCCACTGGATGTTATTGAAGGACCACTCATGGACGGCATGAACATCGTAGGCGATTTATTTGGCAGTGGCAAAATGTTCCTGCCCCAAGTAGTGAAGAGCGCCCGCGTAATGAAAAAAAGCGTGGCCTATTTAACGCCCTTCATCGAAGCCGAAAAACAAGAAGCGAGTCATGCACCCAAAGTACTCCTCGCCACCGTGAAAGGCGATGTACACGATATTGGAAAAAACATAGTAGGCGTAGTACTCGCTTGCAACGGCTATCAAATTATCGACCTTGGCGTGATGGTACCGGCCAACAAAATTCTCGACGAAGCCCAACGTCTCAACGTAGATATTATTGGCTTATCCGGACTAATCACCCCATCGCTCGACGAAATGGTGAACATTGCCGTGGAAATGAAAAAACGCAATTTGCAAATCCCCTTGCTCATTGGCGGCGCCACCACCTCACGCATTCACACCGCGGTAAAAATTGCCGAACATTACGAACACGGTGTGGTGCACGTCCTCGATGCCTCGCGCAGTGTAACCGTAGTGAGCGATTTAATGAACGAAAACAAAAGCACATTTCTCCAAAGCATTCAGAACGAATACAACCAACTCCGCACCGACTTTTGGAATAAGAAAAACAAAACCGAACGGCACCCGCTCAACGAATCGCGCAAACAAGCCTTGGTGCTCAACGAAGCCCAAATAGTAGCTGCGCCCCAACAAGCCGGTCCCCACATTTGGAACAACTATTCCCTAGAAGCCATTCGACCTTACATCGATTGGACGCCCTTCTTCATTACCTGGGAACTGCACGGCAAATACCCTGCTATATTAAGCGATGCCGTAGTGGGCGAACAAGCCACTAACTTGTTCAACGACGCCAATAAACTCCTCGATCAACTCATTGCCGAAAACTGGTTGAGTGCTCATGCCGTTGCCGACGTGTTTAAGGCACAACGCCAAGGCACCGACGATGTGTATTTGCCCGAACAAAACACTACCCTGCATTTTCTTCGTCAGCAAAGCATCAAAGCCGAAGGCGGCACCAACCTTTGTTTAGCCGATTTTATATCCGCCCAACACCCCGATCATCTCGGAGCCTTTGCGGTAACCATCAAAGGCATCGAGCCACATCTGAAGCGCTTCGACGAACAACACGACGATTACAACAAAATCATGTTGCAAGCCTTGGCCGACCGATTAGCCGAAGCCTTCACGGAACTCGTGCATCAAAAAATCCGCACCGAACATTGGGGCTACACGACCGACGATGGCCTCAACATGGACGACATCATCCGCGAAAAATACCAAGGCATCCGACCCGCGCCCGGTTACCCCGCTTGTCCGGACCATACCGAAAAACACAAACTCTTCGCCCTCTTATCCGTGAGCGAAAACATCGGCATCACCCTCACCGAATCGCTCGCCATGTATCCCGCCTCCTCAGTTTGCGGCTGGTATTTTGCCCATCCCCAAAGCAAATACTTCGGCATCGGCAAAATCGAACCCGACCAACTCGCCGACTACGCCCAACGCAAAAACATGCCATTAGACGAAGCCGAGAAATGGTTAAGGCCGGTATTGGCGTAAGTTATCAGAATTTACTTCCCGTTGTTTGTGACTTCACAAACCACAACTCTTCCCCGTGGTTTGTGTCCTCACAAACCACACCTGTGTCCACGCAGAGTCTCCCGCCTCGGGGACGCTGCGGTTTTACTCCGTGGTTTGTGTCCGCACAAACTACACCTAAATTATTTCTTGGGGCTATCATCATAGCACCATCCCCCAGCCACTATCCGTCCCCTCTTGGCTCCGCTTCGCTCCGGTGGCCGCCCGCTCCATTCTTCCGCGTTCGGCGCACCAAGCCCGCCGGGCACGGCAGCCATTCAGCGAATGAACTTTCTTCAACAAGCCACCGAAAATATTTTCTACCCAAAAAATATGCACGGCCCATGTTACGCCGCCCATGTTGGTGTTTTCACCAACATGAAAAGCACAGAGCCCTTGTTGGTGTTTTCACCAACAAGTAAATCATAGAGCCCATGTTGGTATTACCATCAACAAAACAGCCCTTGTTGGTGTTTTCACCAACATGTAAATTATTAGCATCTCTAGTTGGTGAATCACTCAAAAGGTATTTTATAAAAACAATAATGGTGTAAAGATCTCTTTTGAGCGATAACACCAACAAGGGCTAAAAACTCGCCACACTATGGCGAGAATTAAGCTAGAGTAAGCCCAACAGTCAATGTATACTTGTTTATGGATATATTTGTTTATAATCGTAAACAAAAAGTCGCCCGCCTTATTCAATCAACATGAAACTATCCATTCGCTTTTTTAACGACCGTGAGGTACGGGCTGTTTGGGATGATGAACAATCCAAATGGTGGTTTAGTGTTCTGGATATAATTAGTGTATTAAACGATGAACCGGATTACACAAAAACGCGTAACTATTGGAAATATTTAAAAACAAAGCTTAAAAAGGAAAATAGTCAGTTGGTTAGTGATACTAACCAACTGAAAATAATGGCAGCCGATGGGAAAAAATATAAAACAGACATGCTAGATAGCCAAAGTATTATTGAATTATGTAAACAATTTCCCAATCCTAAATCTACCAAGTTTCTTGATTGGTTTTTATACAGCGATAATAGCATCGACGGGCAAAGTAAAAAGAAAGCTTATACTTTATTTGAAAGTAATTTAATTAACGAATTTGAAATTGGCACAGTAAAAGGTCTGCAACAGATACATGCCTATTTATTTGGTGGTTTATACGATTTTGCCGGACAAATTAGAGAAAAGAATATTTCGAAGGGTGGCTATCGTTTTGTGTATGCACAACATTTAAAAAGTACGCTCGATAAAATTGAGACTATGCCAAAAAATACCTTGGACGAAATTATTTCTACATACGCTGAAATGAACAAGGCGCATCCTTTTATGGAAGGGAATGGGAGAAGTACCCGTATATGGTTGGATTTACTATTGAAAAAGCGTTTGAAAAAATGTGTTGATTGGAGCAAAATAAGTAAAGCTAATTATATGAACGCTGTGATTATTAGTACGGTAGATAGCGATGTTTTGTTGCAATTAATTAAAAAGGCGCTTACCACTAAAATTAATGATAGGGAAATGTTTATGAAGGGAATTGACTATTCGTACTATTATGAAGAATCTTAAATAAATAGGTTATGAGGTGGTTTGTGAGGATACATACCACGGGAAGATGTTCATCATCAGGAAGTCTTGTTGGTGAATCACTCAAAAGGTTTTGTATTAAAACAATAATGGTGCAACGTTCTCTTTTGAACTATAACACCAACAAGGGCTAGAACAAAAAAATATACGCCGCCCATGTTGGTGTTTTCACCAACATGTAAATTATTGGAATCTCTTGTTGGTGAATCACTCAAAAGGTTTTCTACAAAAATAATAATGGTGCAACGTTCTCTTTTGAGCGATAACACCAACAAGGGCTAAAATAAATATACTTGGTTTCAAAATATTGATGAATCAAACTTAATGGCTGAAGTATGTTCCGGACCCTGAGGCTATAGCCCTGATTGGAGCTAGCTGCCGTGCAGCGCGGAAAGCAGGACGGGTGCTTAATAGATAGAAGATGCTTGGCTTCAAAGACTAACTTACTACGATAACGTTATCGTGTTGATGTATGGTGCCTTCCTGTAAAACACGGGCATACAAACGCGAAGTGCCGGGATGGAGTTTGTGGGCAATGCGGTTGAAGTTTTCTTGTAGGAAGGAGCGCTTGATGGTTTTGCAGGGTGGTGCGGGCCGCGTGATTTGAATGCGGACAGTGTCGCCAATTTGAAGTATGGTATCGGGAACCAGCAAATGATAATCGGGAAATTGGAGGGTGAGGTTTTCGCCGGTGGTGCCGGGCGCAATGGGGTGCCCCTCGGCTTGCAATTGTTCAATGAGCTCCAAAGAAAATAAACAAACAGCTCGCTCCGGTCCGCCGTGGTATTTTTTGTTTTTCTGTACGTCGCCAAAAAAACCATCGCGGAACAAAGTTGCCGATGGCACAGGAAGTTTCGGAACTCCCCCACCCGATAGATTGATATAAACGACTTTGCCTTTCATGAAATATATTTTTGAACCGCTACGGAAAGATAAAGAAATATTTATGGATTATGTTTACGATATAACGAATTAAATCTATTCATTTCGCAGTATGCATGGCATGGCAATACTGCGGGAAGGAAAAATAAAAAAATAGTCCGAATAAATAGTGGGCCATACTACAAACCATGGCATAAAAAAATGCCCCATTTCTGGGACATTCATTATTCGATTAAATGTAGTTTAAGGTAAAAGGACAGTATCAATTACATGTACAATACCATTGCTTCCTTTTAAGTCGGTAGCTACTACTACCGATTTGTTTCCATTTTTATCTGTAATTACAACCTTAGCTCCATCGAGGCGTGCTGTAATTGTTCCACCATTCAAGGTTGTTAATGTAGCCGTTCCTTTACCTTTTTTGATAGCTTTAATTACAGCAGCTGCATCAATATTGCCGGCTACTACATGATAGGTTAAAATACCTGTCAATGCATCCTTGGCATCAGGCTTTAATAGTCCGCCTACGGTGCCTGCGGGTAATTTATCAAAGGCGGCATTGGTGGGTGCAAAGATTGTAAATGGTCCTTTACCTTTTAATGTTTCTACTAAACCAGCTGTTTTTACAGCAGTTACTAAGGTAGTGTGATCTTTAGATCCAACTGCGATGTCTACTACATCTTTTTCTTGTGCAACAGCAAACAATGTTGACGCTAAGAAAGCGATTGATAATAATGTCTTTTTCATTTTATATAATTTGTACAAATGTATACGTGTAATGTTGTAAAGGTTAAAGTAAGCAATTAATTAACGCACTAATTTTACACTCATGTATCAATTAAAACAATAGTTTTAAGTTGCAATTTTATACAATATGATATCGAAAATGAAGTAACTAGTTTTATGAAACATTTTGTGTACCGAATACATTGAATAAATATATAAGTTTCGTTGACTACCCACAACTGAATTCTATTCGTTTCGTATTGATAACAATGCAATGGGTGTTACCTTTGCAAGTAGTTTGCGTCACTGAGCGAGGCATTATTATAAA
>JBIKQE010000240.1:0-3527 GCA_044349815.1 Chitinophagaceae bacterium
GGCCATGATGTAAAGTTGTACGTCATGGTTCCAATGGTATTAGCGCCTTCTTTCACCGTAACGGTAACAATGGAGGTGCCATCGGCAGCGGTAGGGAGGGCCGACATATCCACATAAATTTCGCTGGTTTCGCCGGGGTTTAACGCCAAGGTATGTACATTTTGGTCGTAAGGCCAGCATTGGAATTTATCGCAAATGCCCTTGCCCGTCCAACCTTGTAAAAGTTGTTGACTGGTAATATTATAAGTAATGTTCGTGGCTGTGGCCGACATATTGGTAACAGAATCCTTCAATGCGTGCGAGAACGTATTTTTGGGCATCCCGTTGTAAGTAACCGAGGCGTGGTTGATAACCACTTGACTCATTGCGGTTCCGCTGATTAAAATGGCGCCTAAGAAAGCGTATATTTTCTTCATAAAATCGAATTTGAATGCAATATAAAAAAAAATCGGCAGAAATTGTTTTTTTAATGGAATCTTAACGTGATATCAAAAAAAGCCTTAATTTCGTTATCAAAATAAAAGCTCTCATGAAAAAATTTTTATTATCAGTAATTGCCTTGGTTGGTTTTTATTCCGCCAACGCGCAATTGAACGATGGTTGTAAAGCAGAAAACTTTACGTTCACGGCCTTAAACAACAACAACGAAGTGTGCGATTTGTACACTTGGCTCAATGCGGGTTATGTTGTAATTCTCGATGTATCGGCTACATGGTGTGGCCCTTGTTGGAGTTACAAAAATACCGGTGCTTTATCAACGATTTACACACAACATGGTCCTTCGGGCACGAACAAAGTGCGTGTGCTTTTTGTTGATGGCGACCCAAATACAACCGATGCCGACATGGCGGGTACAGGTACTAACACCCAAGGTAACTGGGTAACAGGTACCAACTACCCAATGTGTAACCCGGCGGCTGGTGCTGTAACGCCATTTAACGCTAATTACGAAATCAGTTATTTCCCAACTATTTATATGATTTGTCCTGATCGTTCTGTTAAAGAAATTGGACAGATGAACGCTTCTCAAATCAATGCGCAATTGGGTGCGGTTATTCCAGCCAACACACAATGTGCTGCTAAAATTAATGTGGATGCTACCCCTACTGCCGTTGATGGTAAATTGATTTCGTGCACTGGTGGTTATAGTTTCAACTTAACCTTGAAGAATCGTGGTTTTAACGATTTAACATCGGCTACTATCAATGCTAAAAATGGGGCTACAGTTGTGGCTACACAACCATGGTCGGGTAACCTAACAACTTATCAATCGGCTAATTTAACCATGAATATTCCTAATGCTTCGGGTTACGATTCATTGACTATTGAAGTTGTTGCTGCTGGCGATCAAATTACAGCGAATAATTCATTCACGGTTTACATTGACAACTACAATGCAGGGAATGCTTCTTCATTACCTTATACACAGAACATGGATGGTGGCATGGCAATGCCTTCTAAATTAGGTTTCGAAGATGTAGCAGCTATGAGCATGTTTGGTTTCTACGATGGTATTACCAATACTTCTCCTGTTTTAAAAGGAGCTGATGGCAACTCCACGAAAGCCGTATTTGTGAATTTCTACAACCGTCCTTCTGGTACCACCAATATTTTAGTATTGGGTAACTACAACACCAACACAGCGTCTCCTTATTTGTACCTCGATTTCAATTTAGCGTATGCGCAGTACCAAGCTGAAAACGACAAATTAGAAATTTTAACGTCTACCGATTGTGGTGTTACATGGACACAGCGTTGGACTAAGTCGGGTACTAACATGAAGACATCGGCTCCTACAACAAGCCAGTTCTTACCGTCAACAGCTGCTCAGTGGGCTTATCACACTGTTGATGTATCGAACATCAAAAACAATCCAAATGCTATGATTGCTGTTCGTGCAACAAGCGATTATGGTAACTATGCTTGGATTGACAATTTAAAATTAGCCGGATCGAGTGTAGCTGCAGGTTTGAACAATGTAGACGAAGCCTCGTTGAACATTTATCCTAACCCAGCCGTAGACGCCATCAACATTCGTGGTTTGTATGGTAATGCTACCATCAGCTTGATTGATGTAATGGGTCGCACCGTAATCTCTCAGCAAATGGAAAACATCAACAACGAAACCAGTTTGAATGTAAACGGTTTAGTGTCTGGTAAGTATTTCATTAAAATTACGCAAGCTGGTAACACCGTTACCAAGCCGGTTGTAATTGCTAAGTAATTCATATTCATTATTCAAAAACGCCATGCACCATGCATGGCGTTTTTTTATGCTCGTTAATAGTGAACGATGTATCTTTAACTTCTCAGTGCAAGGCTATGGAAATACTTAAAACGTACAAGTTATTTATAGATGGACAGTTTCCGCGTACAGAAAGTGGGCGTTACGATGTATTGCAATCGCCCAAAAAAACGTGGGTAGCCAATTATTGTAGGGCTTCGCGGAAAGATGTGAAGGCGGCTGTGGTGGCGGCAAGAAAGGCGTTCCCCTCGTGGTCGAACCGCAGTGGGTTCAATCGCAGTCAAATTATTTACCGCATGGCCGAAATGATGGAAGGGCGAAAAGAGCAATTTATAGATGAATTAATTTTGCAAGGAGCCACAGCAGCAGCAGCGCGAAATGAAGTGAAAAACGCCATTGCGCGTTGTGTGTATTATGCCGGATGGTGCGATAAATATCAATTGTTAAGCAATACCGTCAATCCGGTAAACACCCCCCATTTTAATTTTACGGTGAGTGAAGCCATTGGCCCTGTTGGATTGATTGCCCCTTCGAAACCAGCCTTGCTGGGTTTGGTGAGTACCCTATTGCCTATTTTGGTGGGTGGGAATACCGTAGTGGTCATTGCGGCCGAACAAGCGCCGTTAAGTAGTATTACCTTGGCGGAAGTATTGGCTACGTCCGACTTACCGGCTGGGGTGGTTAATATCCTCACAGGTCGTATGGATGAACTGTTGCACCCTTTGGGCAGCCATTACGATTTACCTGCCATAGTATACGCACAAACCGATGCCACCCATTTTGCTACATTGCAAACGTTAGGGGCTAATCAAATAAAGCGGGTGTTTCATTGGCAGCACGATTGGGCTAAGCCGGAAAGTGCGCATCCACATTGGATCATAGATACTCAGGAAATTAAAACAACGTGGCATCCCATTCGGAGAGCTTATCAAGGGGGTAGTTCCTATTAAAGAAAAGGGTAAGTAAATCCTTACACTCAAACCACTATTTTACTCGTTCACCTCTATTCTTGTTCTACACGCTAATTCTTGCCTTGTAGAACTTATTTTTGAATTCATAGGTTGATTTGGTTAAAGGACGGCTTTTGTTTTTCGGAACAAAAGCCGTTTTTTTTGCGGCTTACGAAATAAACCCTTCTGTAAAAATTTTCTTTAATTCTTCAGCTTCCTCTGGTTTCATGCGGCCTGCCAAAATCAAGCGTAATTGTCTACGGCGCAAAGCCCCTTCGAAGCGTTTCATATCGTCGGGAGTTTCCGGAGTTATTTCAGGCACTTTACGAGGC
>JBIKQE010000241.1:0-3523 GCA_044349815.1 Chitinophagaceae bacterium
CGATTGTAGGGGTTGCCTACTTAACCGAGTTGTTCATTGCCTATTATTCGGGTGTATTATGGGAGCAAGAAGCGTTCCGTTTGCGTGTAATGGGTCCTTATTGGTGGGCTTATTGGGCAATGATGACATGTAACGTGGTTTCGCCGCAGTTATTCTGGTTTAAGAAGTTGCGTCGTAATATTTGGTTCACCTTCTTCATGAGTATCATTGTGAATATCGGTATGTGGTTCGAGCGTTTCGTAATCATCATGTCGTTACACCGCGATTATTTACCAAGTAGCTGGAGTTATTATACACCAAGCTGGCCTGAAGTTGGTTTCTATTTGGGTTCATTCGGATTGTTCTTTACTTGTTATTTCTTGTTTGCTAAATACTTCCCGGTAATTGCGATTGCTGAGATCAAGTTCATTTTGAAAACAAGTGGACAGAACTACAAAGACAAGATGAATAGTATCGAGTTGCAACAAAATGAAAAGTTCATTGAAGAACAAGCACACCATCACTAAAATTGTTTTTCAAATACGATAATCTGGTTATTAACCAATAAACGACAACGAAACATGAGTATTAAAAAATTTGCAGTGGCCGCGTATGATGATGAAGCCGTATTGTTTCCGGCAGTTAAAAAAGTACGTGGTTCCGGGTATAAAATTCATGATGTGTATACACCTTTCGCCGTTCACGGCTTAGATGTAGCATTGGGTGAAAAAGAAAGCGATTTGCACGTAGCCGGATTTATTTATGGTATTACGGGAACATCAACTGCTTTAGGTTTTATGGGTTGGATTTTTACCACCGATTGGCCTCAGAATTTTGGTGGCAAACCATTTTTTCCATTACCTGCTTTCATTCCAATTACGTTTGAGTTGACCGTATTATTTGCTGCGGTAGGCATGGTATTAACGTTTTGCTACCTGAATCAGATTATGCCCGGCGTAAAAAAGCATGTGTTTCATCCGCGTCAAACCGACGATATGTTTGTTATGGCTATTGAAGTGACCGATGCCAATGCCGCTGAAACAGAAGCTTTCTTGAAAGCAACCGGCGCTGTTGAAACCAACATACAAGTAGCCGAATCGGAATGGTGGTATGGCCGTTACGATAAAAAAGAAGATTACGAAATTCAACAACAATTAGCTTAAGTCCTCATGAATACGTTTAAAACATTTTGTGCCTTTGTAGCCGGAGCAGTCCTCTTGGCTTCATGCAACAACAGCGAATTTCATCGGAATACGGGTCGCACATATGCCCCCGATATGGTGTATTCGCGTGCGGTAGATTATTACCATGGATTCGAGAAAATTGAAGCCGAAAAAGGTACTTATACCAAAATGCCGGTACCTGGTACAATTGCTCGCGAACAAGCCATGCCCGATCATATTGGTAAAGACGATACCATGGCCGCCAATGCGAACACTTGTAAAATCGATTTAACCGAAGCCGACTTAAAAGAAGGGCAACGTTTATACCTCATCCATTGTGGTATTTGTCATGGCACCGCCTTGGATGGTAATGGTCCGCTTTATTCAAGCGGAAAATTTGCCGCCATGCCGGCAAACTTAAAAAGTGGGGCTAAATACCTCGCTATGTCGCAAGGACGTATTTATCATGCCATCGTTTACGGTAAAAACAGTATGGGGGCATATGCTAGTCAGTTAGATACAAAGCAACGTTGGAAAGTAGTAGCTTATATTAAGAAAGTACAAAGCGAAAATGGTGGTGAAGCCTTTAATATGATTAAGGCAACATCAACCGCAACGCCAACTGCAAAAGCCGACACAAGCGATTCGCCTACAGCGCATGCTAACAACCATTAATTACGAAAGAATCTCTCCATCAAAATAGAACAGTGATGTTAAACCAAGAATTTAAAATCCCGGCAAAACTTAAAACCACAGGAAATGTGTTGTTAGGTGTGGGTGTTCTGACCCTGATAGCCGGTGTTGCCTTTTTACTTTTTTCAAAAGATCAAATGGCTCAGAACCGCTTTTGGGCGGTGTTAATGCAAAACAGCATTTTCTTTTTGCTTATTTGCTTGGCCAGTTTATTTATTTTAAGTGCAACTACTTTGGCACAAGGTGCATGGATCGTTTCGTTCCGTCGTATTCCTGAAGCTATTGGTAGTATTGTACCCTATCTTGCCGCTATAGCCGGTGTGGTATTGTTGACCTTGATTTGGACTAACAACCACCATATTTATCATTGGTTAGGTAAAGACGAACATGGTAACGACTATATTCCTAAAACGTCGTTGAACGCACTGAAGAATTTCTTCTTGAGCAAACCGTTTTTTAGTGTTTGGACCGTTGTGGTATTGGCACTCTGGAGCTGGTTTGGTATCAAGATTCGCGAGTTGTCGGTTCGTCAAGACAAAGAGCCTGTTGGTTCAACCAAAACGTATTGGCAGAACTTCAATATCTCGGCCGGTTTTGTTTTTGTATTCGCCTTATCGTTGGCGTCTACTATCCCTTGGTTATGGATTATGAGTTTAGATTCACATTGGTTTTCTACCATGTTCAGTTGGTATACATTCGCTAGTTCGTTTGTTAGCGGTATGAGTATGATTATGTTGTGGGTTCTTTATGTAAAACGCCATGGCTACCTTGAAATTGTAACCGAAGAACATATTCACGATTTGGGCAAGTTCATGTTTGCGTTTAGTATTTTCTGGACTTACCTGTGGTTCTCGCAATTCATGTTGATTTGGTATGCGAACATTCCTGAAGAAACCATCTATTTCAAAATTCGTATGCATGGTCCATATCGTTTCTTCTATTGGGCTAATATTATCATTAACTTTGTAGCTCCAATCTTGATATTAATGCCACGCCCAAACAAGCGTAACTATTTTGTGGTTTCGTTAGTAGCCGTAATTATTTTACTTGGTCACTGGATTGATTTCTATCAAATGGTGATGCCGGCAACCTTGGGTGAGCATTGGACGATTGGTTGGTTCGAAATCGGACTCGTTTGTGGTTTTGTTGGTTTGATTATCACCTTAGTGAGCAACAAATTGACTAAAGCACCAATGGTTCCACAAAATCATCCTTTCCTTAAAGAAACCATTATTCACATCAGCTAATTTTTAATCAGCTAATTAAATTACAACATCGTATGTCAGGATTATTGTTAGTATTGCTTGTCACCTTGATTTTTGTGGTCCTCTATCAGGTATCACGCTCAAGCGAATTGGTTGCAAGCATTCAAGGCGAAAAAGAGTTCGATAAAAAACGAAACAAGATGTTAGGTGCATCTATGTTAGCCGTTTGGGCAGCATTGATGATTGGCTTTTATGCTTGTCATAAATACATGATGCCATTAATGGGGCCAGAAGCGGCTTCCGATCATGGAAAAGATTACGATTTCATGTTCCTTGTTACCTTGGCGGTAACGGGCATTGTTTTCTTAATCACACAATTCTTGTTGTTTTGGTTTGCCTATAAATACCAACGCGACGAAAATCGTAAAGCAGTATTCTTTTCGCACAGCAATAAATTAGAAGCTATTTGGACCACCGTACCTG
>JBIKQE010000043.1:0-12396 GCA_044349815.1 Chitinophagaceae bacterium
CGCGCGTTGTGGGTATCAATGCACAATTCCGATTTGCCAGTAAATCGCTTCGCAATAGCACCGATATGCCTAAAGCGAAACCTGCTTCAAATAAAAAAGAAGAAAAAACCAAAAACCGCGACGAAAACTTGAAGAAAGATGAAGGCGGCGGAGAAGAAGGGAGCGGGAGTGGCAGCGGGAGCGGTGGTGGTCGTTAATTAAAAGTCTGTAATTGAGAACAATGAATACACTACGTTGGATGCTGTGTTTCGCCCTACTAGGGCTCGCCAACGGCGCTTGGGCGCAAGTGTATCGATTACAAGGGAAAGTACTGAATGCGCGCTTGGAACCCTTATCGTTTGTTACAGTACAAATCAAAGACCAACAAATTGGCACACGCACCGATGCCAACGGACAATTCAAATTCGATTTGTCGGAAGGCGATTATAATTTAGTGTTTTCGTTGATAGGGTACGAAACCCGTGTGGTGCAATGCTTGGTTGAAAAAAACACACCGGCGCAACAAATTATTTTATCGGAAACAAAAAAAGACCTCAACGAAATCAAAATTGTTTCGTTCAAAAAAGATCGCGCCGAAGAAATTATTCGGCAAGTAATTGACCGCAAAGAAAAGCAACAACAACAAGCCGATGCGTGGTCGGCCAAGGTGTATATCCGCGCTACACAATCGCTCGAACGCAAACCCGGCGATCTCGATAAAATACCCAACACCGATTCAGCCAAACAAGCCGATGCCCTCAAGGCCTTCAACAACATGAACATGGCCGAAGTGGTGTTGCGCGTTGATAAAGCCTACCCCAACAAAATTAAAGAAGTGCGTGAAGGTGTGAGCAAACGTGGCAACAGCGAGGAACTCTTTTACTTAACTACCACCGACGGCGATTTTAATTTGTACAACAACCTCGTGAATGTAACGGCCCTTACGCAAGTGCCTATGTTGTCGCCGTTGAGTTACAGCGGATTGCTCGCGTATAAATACAAAACTCTCCGCATCGATAAAAAACCGAATGCGACCTTGTACACCATCCAATTTTCGCCGAGCCGCATGGGCAATGCTTTGTTGGATGGCGAAATGACCATCGTCGATTCGTCGTGGACCATTGTATCTACGCGCTATCGGATTCCAAAATTTCATTTAATTGAATACAACTTTTTCGAAGTATTTCAACAGTACGAATACACCAACAACCTAGCCTGGATGACGGAACGCTTGGAATTTAAGTATCAAAGCAAAAGCACCGAAGGCACAAAGAAAGGACAAACCGTGGCGGTATTCAGCGATTATACCTTTGATGTAAATTTTGCCAAACGTCATTTTAACAACGAGCTCAGCACCACTACCCTCGCCGCCTACGAACGCGATTCCTCGTTTTGGGAAACCGTTCGGCAAGAACCCTTGAGCGAACAAGAAGTGCGTTTTATTCAAGTGAAAGACAGCACCTATCGTGCCACGCATTCGCAAGTGTACCTCGATTCCATCGATCGGGTAACCAATAAAATTACGCCAATAAAAATCCTATTCACCGGCTACCAACATTACAAACGCAGTACCGAGCGAACCTGGAATTTTGCTCCCGCCATTGCCGTGGCGCGCCCTTTCTTTCCAGGCGGTTTGCGCTTGGGGTATTTCACCACCTACCAACGCACCTTCCCGAATAAAAAAACACTCACCGTATCGCTCGATGGCAGTTACGGATTTCGGAACAACAACGTATTGGGCGATGTACGTATTTACCACAAATACAATCCATTCTCGCAAGGCTTTGTGAATGTCAATTTTGGGCGGGCTTACGATTTAATTTTCTTTGGCGATGCCTTTATCAATCTCTTGCGCCGCAGTAATTTCTACGAAAAAAATTATGCGGAACTCGAGCATGGCGTGGAACTTGCCAACGGACTCCTCCTCCGCAACAGTGTTGAAATTGCCTACCGAAAATCATTAGACGGTTTATTGTTCAACACCACGGTTGATTCCTTGTACGGCAGCACGGGCTTTTTCAATCAACCCGTGTCGTTTGATCCGTACATGGCGTTTTTTGCCTCGGTAACGTTGGAGTACACGCCCTTTCAAAAATATTTACGCGAGCCGCGACAAAAAATTATTTTAGGTTCGAAATTCCCTACGGCCTATGTACGTTGGCGCAAGGGCATACCGGGCATTTTTGGCAGCACCATTAATTTCGACTATGTGGAAGTGGGTATCAAACAACGCATGAAGTTGGGCTTGGCGGGCATCTTGCAATACAATATTTTGTCGGGTGGTTTTCCATCGCAAAAAAATTTACAATACGTCGATTATAAATTTATCAGTCGCGGCAACCCCAATTTATTCAACAACCCTTTGCGCAGTTTCCAATCGATGGATTCCACCTTTCCCATTTTTAATCGTTTCTACGAAGGACATGTATTGCATCAATTCAACGGCGCCATACTGAACAAAATTCCGCTCATCAAAAAACTCAATTTATTGGAAGTGGCCGGTGGCGGGTTCCTCCTTTCGCCCGAACGTGATTTGCGGTATGTAGAAGCCTTTTTCGGCATCGAAAAAATCATACGCATTTGGAGCGAACAATTCAAAGTGGGTTACTACGTAGCCTTCAGCGCCGCCAACAAATTCAACACGCCCTTCCAATTTAAAATTGGCTTAGACCAATACAACAAACGAAAAAATAGTTGGAATTAATTGTTTCCTGCTCCCTGAAACTGGTTTCTTTTTTGTAGCGCATCGTCGGTACTTTCTTCATCACCCGTCCCGCTTTACGTGGCTACAAGGTAGCCTACTTCAATCGGGGCTATTCATCATCGTCTGATTCTTTCTTCAGCTTTTTTTTGCTCTTTAAATGGACATAAAGGACCTAAACGACATAAATTATTTTCGCCCTTGTTGGTGTTTTCACCAACAAGCGTTGAATCATCAGCCGCGATAATGCGGGTTCGCCCTTGTTGGTGTTTTCACCAACAAGCGTTGAATGAAGAAGTTAGCCCTTGTTGGTGTTTTCACCAACAAGTGTTTTGTTGAAGCCCTTGTTGGTGTTTTCACCAACAAGCGTTAAATGAAGAAGTTAGCCCTTGTTGGTGTTTTCACCAACAAGTGTTTTGTTGAAGCCCTTGTTGGTGTTTTCACCAACAAGCGTTAAATGAAGAAGTAGTAATCGAAAATAATTTGCAATGCAAAATCAATATCTTGTTGGTGAAAACACCAACAAGGGCTGAAGAATGAATCTGCCGTTGAGTCCGCCTTTGGCGGAATAGCCCCGGCTGTAGCGAAAAGCCCACAGCCGTCCGCAGGCGGCGAGGACTTGTAGCGAAAGACGGGAAAACCGCTCAATAAAGTTCCGTTGATGCGCTTCAAAAAAAACCACGATTAGCTCGGAAGTAATATCTTTACCCTTCATTAATTTTTATGATGAAAAATTTACGTTATGCCGTTTGCGTGTTGTTCGCCACGATGGCTTTTTTATCGGCATGTCAACCGAAGGAGTCGGGCAATACCCTTGAATTTAGAAAAGAGTTTCATTCGTTTTCGAACTTCGATGCGGTGCGTGCCAAGCATTTGTTGTGGAATGTGAATGTGGATTTTGAGCACAAACAAATTGAAGGAATGGCCACCTGGTATTTCGATAACCCGAAAAAAGAAAAATTCATTCATTTCGATACCTACGATTTGACCATCAAAAAAATTAAAGTGAACAACAAGGAAGTGCAATATTTCCTTACGCCTTTCTTGCCCGATTTTGGCAGTGGCTTGTCGATTCCGATACAGGCAAACGACAGCATGGTGACCATTGAATACCATACCGGTCCAACGGCGAGTGCCTTGCAGTGGCTTTCGCCCGCGCAAACCGCCGGCAAGAAGATGCCATTTTTGTTTACGCAATGCGAAAGCATTCATGCTCGTTCGTTATTGCCTTGCCAAGATGTGCCTGCCAACCGCATTACCTACGAAGCCATTGTGGGCGTGCCCAAAGGCATGATGGCGATTATGAGTGCTAAAAATCCTACCGAAAAAACAGCCGATGGCATTTATAATTTCACGATGGAAATTCCGGTGCCTACTTACCTCATTGCCTTGGCCGCCGGCGATTTGGCGTACAAAGCCATCGATGCACGCACGGGCGTATATAGCGAACCGGTGATGTTGGATAAATCGGCCACTGAACTCAGCGATGTGCCTGCCATGATGCAAGCCGCCGAAGCCTTGGGCGGACCTTACCGTTGGGGCAAATACGATGTGTTGATTGCGCCACCGTCGTTCCCGATTGGTGGCATGGAAAATCCGCGACTCACCTTTGCCACGCCAACCATTATTGCCGGCGATAAAAGTTTGGTATCGCTCATTGCCCACGAAATGGCACACAGCTGGAGCGGAAACCTTGTAACCAACGCGCGTTGGAATGACCTCTGGTTGAACGAAGGATTTACCACCTATTTCGAGCGCCGTATTATGGAAAAAATTAGCGGTGCCGATTACAATGAAATGATGTGGGAATTGGGCTTTCAAGATTTACAATCCGACTTGAAAGCGATGGGCGACACCCACCCCGATACCCGCTTGCAAGTCAATTTAACGGGGCGTCATCCGGGTGATGCCTTCTCGAATATTCCGTACGAAAAAGGCGCGGTGTTTTTACGGATGTTGGAAATCAATTGCGGTCGCGAACGCTTCGATCGGTTTATGAATGCGTACTTTACCAAACACGCGTTTATTCCGACCACCACCGCCGATTGTTTACACGATATGGATAGTTTATTGTTTGATGGCGATACCGTAAAACGCAATGCCTTATTGGTGCGCGATTGGATTTTTAAACCCGGATTGCCCGCGAATTGTCCGATACCGCAACCACGCCGCTTTATAGCCGTAGACAGTACTCGTAAATTATTTGAAGGAACATTAGCTGCGAAGCAAATGAATACCGCAGGATGGACTACCCACGAATGGTTGCAGTTTTTACGCAAATTGCCAACGCCGGTGCCGTATGAAAAAATGCGGGACTTGGATTTGAATTTTCATTTTAGCACGGCGGGGAATTGCGAAATCGCCGATGAGTGGTACCGCGTGAGTTTAGCCTCGGGGTATGAGGAAGCGTATGGACCGATGAAGGAATTTTTAAAAACGGTAGGTCGCAAAAAATTCTTGGAGCCACTGTATGGCGAAATGATAAAAACACCGAAGGGACGTGAGATGGCCACGGCGATTTTTAAGGAAGCGAAAGACAATTATCATCCACAGACGGCGCAGAAGATTGGCGCCTTGTTGGGGCAGAAGTAAGTCGCGGATTAATAAACGTTTTCGCTTAATGGAACGACAGGGGCACGGATTTTTAAAGGATTAAGGGATTACACGGATTTTTTTCGCTGACGCTCCTAAACTGAAGGGACACGGATTATAATGGATTACACGGATTATTTAATGCTTGCTGTTTGAGATGTTCGGCACAACCGGCATCTCAAACGTTTGGAGGAAAGTACTTTGCTGTGGTCGTCCAAAGTGAACACAAGCAACTAAAAAATAAACCTACTGTTTGATGAGCTTAAAATATTGTCTCGCTGACCGATGATATACTTCTAATAAATAAACACCATTCGAAAGTTCGCTGAAATTTATGCTTGATGTTTTACCAACCGTTTGAGATGAAAAAGGCATCATTCGTCCCGCCATATCGAATAGCTTGAAATTCACTTCAGCCATTGGCACATGCGAGTTTACTTCAACGTAACCTGAACTTGGATTGGGGTAAATAGCAAATGGATTTACCTCCCTATCTGTGACTCCAACCGCTATATTTCTACACAGCGTTGTATCGGAACATTCAATAGAAAAATGCACCACGGCTTTATAGCTTCCTGAACTAGTTGGAACAAAGGAAGATGCCGTGGCGCCGGGAATGGGTAAATTGGTGGCGCAATCAATCCACTGATAGGTATAGCCTAATGGTAAAACCTTCAAGGTATCGGCACTTTGAGAGATACTAATATTCCCAGTATTTTGCAGGGTAAGACTCACAACAAAAAAACTATCACATCCCAAGGCGTTGGCATAAGTTTGAACATGATAACCACTTGTATTGTAGTTGATATTGTTGATAGTAAAACTTTTACAGGCTGTTTGAAATAAGGTATCGCTTGTACTGTGTTTTATTTTTAAATCGACATTCAAATTACTATCGCAACCATTCGCAGCAGAAAACAATTTCACAAAATGCGTTGATGCGGTATAGGATGTTCCCCACAGGTTAGCACTATCGCAATAGGAATACGTTACGTTACTATAATTTCCACAGAAATTATATTTGGCAATAAACATGTGATTTCCTCCTAACCCGGGTGGACTTGTCATGTTAAACACCCCGGCGCCCGGATTAAAATCGTGTGTGCCCGAATACCTTCCCGTTAATACTATTTGGCCTGCATCATCTTTAGCCATAGCAGTTGCACCAATTCCTCCTGTGTTTCCCGTGGTTCCAAAAGACCATGCCTGTTTAAAATTTCCAGCTGAATCTAATTTTGAGATATAGGAAAATCCACCATTGGGTAAGGTTGATAAAATATAGAACCCATTAGGAGATGGGTCAAAATCAACTACCCCGGTATAAATGCCTAACAAATAATAATACCCCAGGGAATCGCAAACAATTTGGCTTACATTATCGCTTAATATGCCCCCAAAGGTTTTTGTCCATACATAATTTCCGGCTGAATCCATTTTCGTTATAAATGCATCAACAGAGCCATTCGATAAATGAACATCGGGGTTCAAAGAAGAGTTAAAATTAACCGAATCGGAAAAGTATCCTGAAAAAATAACTTGTTGTTGCAAGTCAAGCATTAAATCGGAAACAACCAATGTTGACCCGGGGTTGAACACGGTAAAATATTTTGCCCATGCAAAATCGGCATTGCTGTTTAATTTGATTAGATAGAGGTTATTATTGGAAGAAGCTCCAATCAACGTGTATACCCCTAAATTCGGATTGGCATCCATCGAATCTACAAAACGCCCAACAAGGTATATATTTTGTTGGGCATCGCTCACCACCCGCACACCGGAATTTATTCCTCCAGAAAATTGTTTCGCCCAAACAAAATCACCTAGGGTATTCAGCATCAATAAATAGGTATTCGTCACGTTTGAACTCATGAAAAAAGTACCCATACCGGGATCGAAATCAACCGTACCAACAAATGCATCAATTATCATCACATGGCCATTATCGGTTACTGAAAAACTTGGATTTATGGTATTACCTGTTGCATTATCAATGGTTTTTGCCCATAAAAAATGACCATTACTATCCATCTTTTCAACAAACAATTGCTCCGTTGCATTGTTGCTTGTTGTCATAAAAAACGTGTTTGGACCTAAATCAAAATCAACCGTACCGGTAAACTTTCCAAGGATATACACATTGTCTTGTGCATCTACCTTTATATCTACAATGCGATTATTATAATCTTGACTAAACAATAATTTCGCCCAAACAAAATCGCCCTGTGCATTATACTTAGCCACATAAGCATTGTTCATACCGCCTCCGGGACTAAGGTTGTACACACCCGGACCTAAATCCATATCAAATACAGTGCCAAATAAACGACCGCTGGTATAAATACTTCCTGTATGGCCACATACAATATTTAGTCCGATTGATGAATGGGTATTGAGTGCTTTAGCCCATAAAAAGGTTTGGGCATTTGATGAGGTCACTGAAAGTATAAACAAAACGAGTAGCAGGAAATTTTTCATAGTTTGTGATTATATATATGCTTCAATTATTTCAATAAAGATAAACTGAATAATGCAAGTTTAAAAACATATTTCACCAGAAAATGATTAGCAATATTGAAGCGAAAGGAGTTCAAGTAGCGCACTTATCGACTGATGAAATAACCGCAACATCCTCGGAAAAAACAATTTTACTTCAAATAATGATGGTGAGAGACGATGCGGAAAAAAAAAATTAATGTTCCCCGCTGAGTTCTCCCACAGGGGGCTCAGCGAGTTCCCCTATCTCGTCAAGGCCCATTCATTCGCCTGACTCACTGCTTTATCGAGCGGCAATTCATTCATGCACTTGAAATGTTTTTTCGGACAAGCGGCGTAGCCAATTTTACTGCACGGGCGACAGGATAGCGATTTGTTTTCGATCAACACACTGCGTGGATCGGGATAGGCCATCAAGTTGTTATGCCCATAGTAAGGAAACATCCCAAAGTCGGGAACGGTATTGCCCCAAATGGAGAGAATCGGTTTTTGAATGGCCGCGGCAATATGCATAAGGCCGGTGTCGTGACTCACCACGAACCTCGCACGACGAACTAAATCGGCACTTTCCAACAAGGAGAATTTACCACACGATACATAAATTTTTATAGGATCGATGGCAGCAATCTCCTGCGCGGCAGCGGCATCTTCCGGGCCACCCAATAAAATAACGGGCAAGTTCACTTCGCGGCAAAGACGTTGCCATTGTGATACCGGCATTTTCTTCGTGGCGTGTTGTCCGCCAATCACAAACGCCGCATAACCCAAACTGTGACTCGTAGGAATATCTTTATCGGTAATGCGCGCCGATTCAGGAATAAAGAAATCCATCCCGGCACCGTCGTTCGTTACGCCCAAAGTTTTTACGGTATCGAAATAACGGTCTACAATACTGCGGTCGGGTAGATTGTTGATAGGCGTATGTACCCGCAACCATTTGCGTACATTTAATTTATTCACCGAGAAACATTGCACCCTTGAATTGTATTGTTGCTTCAACATCGACTTCACAAAGCGCGAACGCAAATTGTGGTGCAAATCAATCACCACATCGTAGCGTTCTTTCAACAAGTCCAACACCACCGGTTGCAAATCGCCTTCCAAAGCAATTAGTTTATCGATGTAAATATTGTGTTGCAACCAATCTATATTCCCCGCCTTGGTGAGGTAATGCACTTCCGCATGCGGCACTTGTTTTTTCAAACAACGTATTATCGGCGTGGTTAACACAATATCGCCAATGGAAGAAAAACGAATGATTAGAATTTTCATAAACTGATTCGAGCGCAAAATAGGGTGAAATACACAGAAATTAAAACGACCTTATTCTAAAATGGATTTATGTAGGATACGACGTTCCGTGGGGTAATAATTATTCATCCGATTGCCTAAGTGTTTAGCCCATCCGATGGGCGTATTGTCATACAGCATCAAGTACCAGCCTTTTTGTTCGGGCATGTGCTCGATGGCTTCTTTTTGCAAATAGCGTTGGGCGTCTTGCAGACTCAAGGACCAGCGCGAAGCAAATGCACATTGTACCGACAAGGCCAATTCATGGTCGGGAATTAAATCGCCGTGCATGAGCTTCCCCAAAGCCACACCCTTTTTAATCCATTTCAAACGGCCGGTCAGTGCTTCTAAAAACGCCCGATGCTGTTCTTGTATGGCCAATACCATCTCGCCTTGTGCAAACAAATACGCGTTTTCGGTGGCATAAAAACCACTCGGAATCGTTAAAGCACTTCGCTTCGCTTTCACCGGCAAGGGCTCAATGAGCGGTTCGCCATCCAACTTCTGCAACACCGCCAAATAAAATCCTTCGCCGGCCAAACGGTGTGGGGCTAAGCGATAGCCATATCCACCACGCTCGCTGAGGGTTTCTTCCACGCCCCAATTCGGGTCAATCGATAATGGCACAGAACGCAGCGCGTGCTCCGTCAATAAGGTATCGAGCATGGCTTCGTTCTCGGCGGTGCTCATCGAACACGTCATATAAATCAAGATGCCCCCTTCGCACAAGGCATCGTAGGCATCGTGTAAAATTCTCGTTTGACGAGCAGCACATTGTGCCACCAAATCGGGCGTCCATTCGTTCAAGTAATCGGGCATTTTACGAAACAAGCCCGATCCCGAACAAGGCGCATCCACCAACAATACATCGAAGTAAGCGCCCAAGGCACCGAAGGCTTGCGGATCGTTGTTGGTCACCCAGGTGTTGTTATACCCCCATGTACTCATATTAGCGGCCAATACCCCCACCCTACTTTGTATCACTTCGTTGCTCACTAAAATAGAATCGGCACTGAGCAAACTCGCCGCGTGCGTGCTTTTTCCACCAGGAGCGGCACACAAATCGAGCACCCGATGCGGCAAGGTTACATCGAGCGTTTGCCGCAAGGCTTGTTCCAAAAACATCGACGACGGTTCTTGCACATAATACGCCCCGGCATGCCACAAGGGGTCGGCCGCAAAAAAAGGACGCTGAATCAAATAACGACCTTCTTGCGCCCAAGGTACGGGCGAAGCATCCGAAAAAACAGAAGAAGGTTTCAACGGATTCTTCCGAATAGAAATAGCTGCTGGCAAGGTATGTGCCTGTTCAATATCGGCTTGCTGGGCTTGCCAAGCAGACGGTAAGGTTGACCAAAATTGTTCAGGAAATAGATGAGCCATATCGTTTGCGCGTTGCTACGTACCTTGCACGGGTTAAGGCATACAAAGATGCGGTTTTTCCTGATAGGTTATATGGGTTCCGGTAAAAGTTTTTGGGCACGGCAACTGTCCGAATGGTATGCCCTGCCCTGCCTCGATTTAGATGCCGATATCGAACAAAGCAGCGGACAATCCATTGCTACCTGGTTTGCCTCGCAAGGCGAAGACGCGTTTCGGAACTATGAACAAGCCCGTTTGCACAACGCAGTAAACACAATGCCCCACGGCATCATTGCCTGCGGTGGCGGTACGCCTTGCTTTCAAAACAATTTGCCATATATGCAAGCGCACGGAAAACTGATTTTTCTCGATGTGCCGCTGAACCATTTGTTCGAACGCCTCGAAGCAGAAAAACAACATCGACCTCTATTAAGCAAACACCCATCAGAAACGCTCAAGACCTTCATGCAAACCCAACTCGAACAACGACGAGCCTATTACGAGCAAGCCGATTATTGCTTGCCGCTTGCATCACAAACCCGTTCACATTTCGATTCAATATTCTTACCTTATGTATAAACCCGCCCTCTTTGCCGCCGCTGTGTTCGCTATGCTAGCCGTTGTATTAGGCGCCTTTGGCGCACACGCCCTAAAAGCTGTATTAACGCCCGAACTACTACTCAGTTTCGAAACCGGGGTAAAATACCAACTCTACCACGCCTTAGCCTTGTTGGCCTTGGGCATCCTGGGCAATCAACATGGCATCAACGTGCGCCGCATCACTCAATTGTTTATAGCCGGTATTATCTTGTTTTCCTTCTCCATTTATGCCTTGGTCATTATGAAAAGCACCCAAGATATTGGGCTCGGTAAATTAGGCTTGCTTACCCCCATTGGCGGGGTGTTACTCATTGCCGGTTGGGGCTTGTTGGCCTGGCAAGTATCGCCTTTCAAAACCAATAAACATTAAGCAATCAGCGCATCATACATCGCGCGCTTCACTTCTTCCATAGGAATTTGAAATTGCAATTGGCCATTTTTGGCAATCGAAAATTGCGAGGTTTCTTCCGATAGTACCACCACCAAGCCATCGTGGTGTTCCGAGGCGCCCACTGCCGAACGATGTCGTAACCCAATTTTGGGTGGCAGCTGTGTATTGTCGCTGATGGGCAATACCACCCCGGCCGCCAAAATAATGTCTTTGTCTATAAACACCGCCCCATCGTGCAGCGGACTCTCCTTCATAAAAATACTCTCCAACAATTTTGCACTCAAGCGAGCATTCAGCCAATTACCCGAGTGACTGTCAATTTCGTGTTGCGCATACCGATGAAACACCAAGATGGCGCCCAATTGCTTTTGTTGCAAATTCCGCAAGGCTTGTGTAATTTCTTCAATCACCTCTTCCTCAACAATGTATTTATTCAACGCATTCGATTGAAACAAACGACTCACAAACCCATTCTTCCCCAAGGGTGAACGCCGCCCTACGCTAATCAAAAATTTCCGAATTTCAGGCTGAAACACCACAATCAAACCAATCAGTCCAATGCTCACCAAGCGATCGAGAATTTCCGACATCAAGGGCATCTGCATGCGCTTCACCACAAAGTAAATGATGTACACCACCAAACTCCCCACAAAAATATTGAAGGCCACACTTTTGCGCAGGGCCCGAAACAATTGGAATACGAGCAACAACACAATCAGCAAATCCAACACCTCAATAGCGCTCAACTGGTGAAAATAAGAAAAAAAGGATGCTGTCATGGTGCACAAATATAGTAATTTTATGGCCTTATGGCGGATTCTCACGACGTGATTGCAATAGAACAATTAGTTAAAAATTACTACCTCGGCACCCAAGTCATTTCGGTGCTCAAAGGCATTAATTTGCGCATACAATCCAACGAATTCGTTGCCCTCATGGGCCCCTCCGGCTCAGGCAAATCAACCCTCATGAACATTTTAGGTTGTTT
>JBIKQE010000242.1:0-3517 GCA_044349815.1 Chitinophagaceae bacterium
TTGAACGAATTAATATGGCGCGAGTTCTATCAACAAATTTTGTGGCATTTTCCGCGTGTAGTTTCGGAATCGTTTAAACCCGCTTACGATCGGATACCTTGGCGAAATAATACCCAAGAGTTCGCCGCATGGTGCGAAGGCCGAACAGGCTATCCGTTGGTGGATGCGGGCATGCGGCAATTGAATGCCACCGGTTGGATGCACAATCGCGTTCGCATGGTGGTAGCCTCGTTTTTAACCAAACACTTGCTCATCGATTGGCGATGGGGCGAAGCCTATTTTGCCGAAAAATTGCTCGATTTCGAGTTGGCCTCCAACAACGGCGGTTGGCAATGGGCAGCAGGTTGTGGTGTAGATGCAGCGCCTTATTTCAGGGTGTTTAACCCCGCCTTGCAACAAGCTAAATTTGACCCGCAACAGGTGTATATTAAACAATGGGTGGCTGAATGGGGAACAGCAAACTACCCCGCTCCGATTGTTGAACACAGTATGGCACGGGAACGCTGTTTAGCCACGTATAAAGTAGCGCTGAACGATAAGGTTTAATCTACCTGATGCACTTGCACCGCTTTCCATGTAATTTTTTGGTTGGCATCTACCGTATAGGCCAACAACATTTCGCCGCCCACATGGCCATCTTCAAATTCGGCAATGGCCCAATGATCGCCCACCAACATGATGCGGTTAAACAACATCGTGCCACCCAATATGGGTTTCATCGGAATTAAATCGGTTCGTTCGCTAAGGTTATTGGCCACAAACGTTTTAGGATCGGCAATCCCTTGTTTTTTTAAAGCATGCAGGGTTTGACTGTTATCGGTCCAATAATTCACATCCCCATTGGCTATTTCCCCTTTTTGCAACGAATCGAGCTGTATATGCATTTGCGCAATCGAATCGAGTAATACGGCGGCATCGGGTGTATCGGAGGCTTGAGGCGGTTTACACGCTTGATAGCCCCAGCCGAGTATAACCAAACAACAAAATAAGCAAGTACGCATCGGTTTATTTTTCAGCAAAGTTACGAGGCAATTCAACGCTCCACTACAAACCCTTACTTTTGTACTCAGCATGTTTCACGCAACATATATGCAACGCTGCATTGAATTGGCCCGCCTGGGTATTCCGTGGGCCTTTCCCAACCCCTTGGTGGGCGCTGTGTTGGTTCACGAAAATCGGATTATTGGCGAAGGGTATCATGCTCGTTTTGGCGAGGGCCACGCCGAGGTAAACTGCTTGGCTTCGGTAAACGAAAACGATAGACACCTGATTTCCAAAGCCACCTTGTATGTGAGTTTAGAACCTTGTTCGCACACCGGCAAAACGCCACCCTGTGCCAATTTAATTATTCACCACAACATTCCGAAGGTGGTGGTGGCGTGCCTGGACCCGTCGGAAAAAGTAAACGGGCGCGGCATTGCACGTTTACGCGAAGCAGGCATAGACGTTGAAACCAACATCCTCGAACAAGAAGCCCGAGCTTTAAACCCCGGCTTCTTTACCTACCACGAAAAACACCGTCCATACATTACATTAAAATGGGCCCAAAGTGCCGATGGATTTATAGGTAAACATGGCGAAAGAACCCCCATTAGCACCCCCGAAACGCAAGTGTTGGTGCACGATTGGCGCAGGCAACACCAAGCCATTTGGGTTGGGTTTAATACGGTAAAAACCGACCAACCCCTCCTCAACAATCGCTTGCACCCCGGCCCCTCGCCTATTCGTGTTGTATTCGATAAGCAGCTGCAACACATTCAAGATGCTCATTATTTCAACGATCAGTTACCCGCGTGGATTTTTACTAAAAACCTCTCGGCCGAAGATGGATTAAAACGCTTTATTGCCATTGGCGATGCGCCACCCATTCAAGCCATTATTCATTATTTGTACGAACAACATATTCAATCTGTTTTGGTGGAAGGTGGTACGTCTTTAATAAACAGTTTAATAGAGCAACATGCCTACGATGACATTCGTTGCATTCAATCGAATATATTGTTACAAGAAGGTATACCGGCGCCTCATCTTCCCGAAGGAATGTTGCCTAACGAAACCATGTTGCTTAGCACCGATACCATTCAACGATATACCCTTTTATAAACTATGCTTTTTTTACTTCTATCGGTTTTAATCAGTTCCTACCTCGGCATCATTTTTACCTTGTTTAAGCGGGTGGGCATCGATTCGTTTCAAGCCATTGTATTTAATTATATAACCTGTGTAATAACCGGTTCCTTGTATGCGGGTGGCTTTCCATTATCGGAACAAACCTTCGCTGAACCTTGGTTTCCGTGGGCAATGGTAATGGGCTCGATGTTTATTGCCACCTTCTCGCTTATTGCCATATCGTCGTTGACCGTAGGCGTTACCATTACCCAAACCGCCAATAAATTATCGTTGGTAATTCCGGTGGGCATATCGTTTTGGGTATACCACGAACCGGTATTGCCCTTGAAAATAGCCGGCATTGTAGTAGCCTTAATTGCTGTATTATTATTATCGTACACGCCTAAAAAAAGCGAAAGCAATACCAATATCTTGCACGTATTGCTCCCCCTTATTTTATTTTTAAGCAGTGGTTTTATCGATTCACTCACCACCTTTGTGCAACGCAGCTACATTCATACCGAAGCCATTGCCAACGCGTATTTAATTGCCGGATTTTTAGCCGCGGGTATATGGGGTACCTTGGTGTTGAGCTATCAGTATGCAACACATCAACGCCAATTTGCATGGCGCAATATTGTGGGTGGAATTGTGTTGGGCGTGCCCAATTACTTCTCTATTTATTTTTTAATCAAAGCCCTCGAAAATCCGTCTCTCAACAGTTCGGCCATCATCCCCATCAACAATATTGGTATTTTATTAGTGGTGAGTTTGTGTGGCATCTTTTTCTTTAAAGAGAAATTAAAACCCATACATTTTGTTGGGCTTCTCCTTGCCGGTTTATCGATAGCCTTAATTTATGGTGCCGATTCGTTTTTATGGCTATAAATGCGTTTACATACCATACTGTTTCGCAACGTGGCGACGCCGAATTTAAAGACCGTGGCAGTCGCTTTATAGGCATTGCCGTGCCGGCAGAAAACACAGCCGCTATCAAACAAGCCCTCGATCAAATAAAAGAACAATACCCTCGCGCAACGCATTATTGTTATGCATGGCGAGTTGGTTTTACCGGTCAACAATTCAGGGCCAACGACGATGGCGAACCGAGCGGCAGTGCCGGCAAACCTATTTTAGGTCAAATCGACAGTAACGCCATAACCAATACCTTGGTGGTGGTGGTGCGTTATTATGGCGGTTCAAAATTGGGGGTACCCGGATTGATTCATGCGTATAAAACAGCGGCACTACATGCCATAGAAGCCGCCTGCGTTATTGAACGCGACCGATGCGAATACGTACAACTTGAATTCGACTACACCTTAATGAACGATGTGATGCGTTGCCTAAAACCTTACAATATCCCCATCGTTTCGCAAGAACAAGGCCTCTTTTGCACACTCAAAAT
>JBIKQE010000243.1:0-3486 GCA_044349815.1 Chitinophagaceae bacterium
GTTAAATGCACATCGGCCAGGAACTGCATTTCAACGGTAATTTCGCCATCGCCTTTGCATTCATCGCAACGCCCCCCATCTACATTAAACGAAAAGAAACCGGGCGTATAACCCCGCACCTGCGCTAAATGCTGGGCGGCAAACAATTGCCGTATTTCATCGTAGGCTTTGATATACGTAACCGGATTAGACCGCGAGGATTTTCCAATCGGATTTTGATCGACTAATTCAACCGCTTTAATGGCTTTTACATCGCCCAGCAGTTCGCCAAAATAACCCGGCTTCACATCGTACTGTCCGAGCGCATTGCACAAGGCCGGATACAAAATTTGTTTAATCAAGGTCGTTTTTCCTGAACCGCTCACGCCACTCACGGCACATAAACAATTCAAGGGAAAGCTCACCTCAATATCTTTTAAATTGTGTTGCCTGCAATGCGTGAGGGTAATGCGGTTATTGCCGGGACGTGGTGGGCGAACCTCACTCACTTGTTTTTCGCCACTTAAATAAGCGGCAGTTAAGCTCTTCTTATTTTTAAGCAGGGTTTTATAATTGCCTTCCGCCACTAATTCGCCGCCTAAATGCGAGGCCAGCGGACCGATATCAATAATATGATCGGCGGCCCGCATCATTTGGTCGTCGTGTTCTACCACAATCACGGTATTGCCTAAATCGCGTAAACGTTTTAACACGCCAATCAAGCGTTCGGTATCGCGGGCATGAAGTCCAATACTCGGTTCATCGAGAATGTATAAACTATCCGTCAGGTTACTGCCAATAACGCGGGTTAATTGAATGCGCTGACTTTCGCCACCGCTCAGGGTGTTCGCTGTTCGGCTTAAGGTAAGGTAATGCAAACCCACATCCAATAAGGTTTGTAAACGAATATGCAATTCGGTTAAAATGCGTTGCGCCACGGTTTCATCGTGCTCGCTCAATTGCAAGCCCTGTAGCCAATCAAACAAGGAATCGGCCGGCATATCGAGCAAGTCGCTGATGGGTTTCCCCTGAATTTTTACATACAAGGCATCGGGGCGAAGTCGGGAGCCACCACACGAGGGACAAGTGGTTCGTCCACGATAACGGGCTTGCAATACACGGTATTGTACTTTGTATAAATTTTCGGCCACCATGCCAAAAAAGGCATCAATGCCATAGCGGTGTTGCCACAACAGGTTCCATTCGGCTTTGCTTAAATCGCGCACCGGCCGGTGTATGGGGAATTGGTTTTTGGTGTCGCGAATAAAGGCTTGTTTCCACTCGCCCATTTTATCGCCCTGCCAACACGCCACAGCGCCTTCATACACCGATAGGTTTTTGTTGGGAATCACTAAATCGGGATCAATACCCAATACCGAACCAAAGCCTTCGCATTCCGGACAAGCCCCGTAGGGGTTGTTGGAGGAGAAGAAAGCCGGGGTGGGCATTTCGAAGCGTATGCCATCGCGTTCGAAACGATTGCAAAAATGACGCCGTGCGCCATCGTCGGTATCGATATACACATCGCCGCCGGTTTCATCGAAGGCGGTTTGAATGCTGTCGGCCAGGCGATGTAAATCGTCGTTTTCAAAATCGCGAATCACTAAACGGTCAATCAATACATCGTATTCATTGACCGTAATGATCATTTCTTGTTCTAAAATTTCTTGAATGTCTTGTACTTCTTTACTGGCTCGATGATATAAACGGGTTATGCCTTTTTGCAATAAATCGCTCAAGTAAACCATGTACGATGAATGCGCCGTGGCCGGCATAGGAATCAGCAACCATACTTTTTGTTTTTTAGGCAGTTGCTTAATAAAATCAACCACATCGCGCACTTCGTCGTAACGAACCCGCTCGCCTGAAATGGGCGAATACGTAATGCCAACTTTGGCATACAACAAACGTAGGTAATCGATAATCTCCGTCATAGAACCCACGGTGGAGCGTGGGGTACGGGCGCTTACTTTTTGTTCAATGGCAATGGCCGGACATAAGCCGTCAATAAAATCCACATCGGGCTTTTGCAAGCTTTTCATGAATTGCCGGGCATAGGAACTTAAGCTTTCCACATACCGGCGTTGGCCTTCGGCAAACAAGGTATCGATGGTGAGCGACGATTTGCCTGAACCACTCACACCGGTTACCACTATCAATTTATTGTAGGGAAATCGAACGGTGATGTTTTTCAGGTTGTGCATTCGTGCACCCCGAACCCAAATATCTTTATCTACCTTGGCCATGCAGTTGCAAAGTAAGTAAAAAGCGGGCGCACCGCACGGTCAAATTCGTTGATTGGGTATTGCGAAGCAAACAATTATTTGCGTTTTTTGTACCGCACCAATACATCGGCAAAGGCCGGATGCAACACACTTTCCTTATCGAGGTATTGCAAGGCCGTCGATTTTTTCGGGTTTTCCAATAAGGCGGATTCTAAATGCAATACAGCATCTTTGGTTTTACCCAAGGCGAGCAATAACACCGCGCGGTAATACACAAATTCAACGCGTTCGCCGTATTGGTCTTCCGCCACACTCACTTGCGTTAAGGCTTCTTCAATATAGCCGGTAACATACAAGGCTTTGATGAGCGATTGCCACGCCGATTTCATATCGGGGCGTAATTGCACCGCATTTAAAAAACACACCAGCGCTTCTTTGTCGGCGCCCATTTCAATGAGACTACTGCCTAAGGCCAAACAATAGGTGGCATTGTTTTTATTGATGTTTAATGCCACCGAATACGATTTAACCGCTTTCTCCCATTGCAATTCTTTGGCATAGGTTTCGCCTATTTTAAAGAAAATCTGGTCGTCTTGCGGATTGAGTTGCGATGCTTTTCGGTAATACTGTCGCGCTTTGGTATACTCCTTTTGTTTATCCCAGCAATAGCCAATCGCCTCCAAAATAATGTCTTCGGGTTTGGCAATGGTTAAATGCACTTCCAATACCTCAATGGCTTTTTTGTATTGCTTCAATTGCATGTAGGCATCGCCTTGGTTGCGGTAGGCATATTCAAATTTATCGTCGATGGCCAAACAATATTCGTAAGCATCAATCGATTTTTCGAACAATTTCAAGCCTTGATAAGCCACGCCCAAGTTGTACCACGCCATGGCATTGTACGGATGGTTTTCGAGAATTTGTTGATGCAGTACAATACTGTCTTCGTGGCGGTTATTGATTTCGGCCCAAAAGCAAATACGGAGTAAGGCTTCTTCGTTATTCGGTTCGTATTCCAATACCCTGCGCAGGGAAGCATATACTTTATCGTATTCTTCCAGTTCATCGTATATTTCAGATAACTCCAATAAAATATCGGTTTTATCAACGTGGTCGAAAAAGTCTACTTCAGCTTCTAAAATGCGAGCCGCTTCAGCAAAACGGTTTTGTTCCAATAAAATATCCGACTTTAAAAAGATGCCTTCAATATTGTGTGGGTCCATTTCATCGAGTGTGTCCAACACTTTTAATGCTTGACCATATTTTTTATGATCCATTAAAT
>JBIKQE010000044.1:0-12145 GCA_044349815.1 Chitinophagaceae bacterium
GCGGGGGGGCGGGGGCGGGGTTGTTTTTTTTTGGGGGCGCCCCCCCCCCCCCCCCCCCCCCCCCAACAACAACAACTGCCCCTTCGCATCCCGCCGCCCCCCAACTCATTCTCATTCTCTTTCTCATTCTACCTCTCTGCTTCTAACTATTCATTCTCTTTCTCCTACTGTTTCTCATTCTACCCTCTCTGTTGGCCTCTCTTCACAAACCACATAGTTATGCCACCCATTCCCCTATCTCTCGGTGTCCTCACCAACCGATAGGAAATTTAACGGACGGAAATTTGAACAATTTGTCCATTAACAAAGAATAGCACCTTTTCATTTACACGGCCCACTACCATCGTATTTGCCAACTAACAGCTGAAATGTATTTATTTGAACCAATGCCACTAATTTGCCTCTGAAGCATTATTTCTTAATGCATTTTATTATTCGTTTTAGTTTATTTTTGATGACGATTGAGGTTTTGAAGTCTAGCATTTTCCGCTGCTTTACCGATTGTGTTTGCTTGTATAGCACCTACAAGAAATGAGCGGTTCGGTACTTGGCATTAATTTTTGGTGGTTCAACAAGCTTTAATACTTCGAATGAACATTTGTGGTTGAGGTAGCTACCTTTTTGTAGCTGTAAAATGGTAGTGGTTATATAAAAAAATGAAAAACATCCTTTCTAGCGAAATTCTTCGTTTTCTTGAAAAAGAATCCATTCGATATGAATGTTCTCAACCATTGCTCGATGAATACACCATAGCATCTATTTTTAGTCCTGTTGATAAAGGTTTTTACTTTCTTATTGGAAATGAATTGCCCGACGCCGTTTCAAAATCTGTCATTTTACTTAGTCATTCAAGTTGTTTATCGTTAAAGAATAATAACATTGGAATACATCTAATCGATTCAGATCCTCAGGAAGTTTTTTACAGATTATTATCATCGTTGTATAAAACGCCATCAACGGGTATTATATCGAACACGGCCATTATTCACCCCGAAGCGAAAATTGGAAAGAATGTTCAAATAGATCATTTTGTTGTGGTCGATAATGCTATAATTGACGATAATGTTATTATTCGTAGCCATTCTTATATACACAATAACTCGATTATAAGGAAGGATAGTACAATAGAAAATCACTCGGTAATTGGAGCGCAAGGCGTAGCGTGGATATGGAATGAGCAAGGAACAGAAAAAATTGTTCAACCACAATTAGGGGGTGTTGACATTGGTCCGAATTGCTTCCTCGGTGCCGGTACCATTCTGGTACGTGGATCACTCAATGAAAATACACTCATCGGGAAGAGTACCCTGTTAGCGCCGGGCTGTAGGATAGGGCATGGAACACAAATAGGCGATTATGTACATTTTGCTAATAGTGTAACCACCGGAGGCAACACACAAATTGGAAACTATTGTTTTGTTGGTTCAGGAGCTGTTTTTCGACCTAAAGTAAACATTCATGCACATACTATTGTTGGCGCCGGCGCAGTGGTTGTTAATAATACAACTGCCATCGGAAAAACCTTAATTGGTGTTCCTGCTGTGGAAAAAGATACTAAAGCGCACTCAAGCGGGATGCCTAAAATTAAACGCACAAAATAAAAACAAGTATAATGATATCAACGTTGGCTAAAATACATCCGCTCGCTTACATAGAAGAAAATGTAAGTATCGGCGATAATACAGAAATTGGTCCATTTTGTATTGTTCGGGAAGGGGCAATAATTGGTGATAATTGTAAATTGACCGCTTATTGTGAAATTAGAAATAATGTTGTTGTAGGTAATAATACAACCATGGGTAGTCGATGTACCATTTCGGCCAATGCAACCATTGGCGATAACGTAACAATCAAATACAGTTTTGTATTAACCGATACCCCTAATTTAAAAGAGGATAATATAAAGCACGTTAAATCGATTGGAAATAATGTTTTGATTGGTGCAAATGTTACATTAATGCCCGGTTTTAGTATTGGCAATAATGCTGTTATTGGCGCCTGTTCGCAAGTAAGAGCCGATGTGCCAGACAATGAAGTATGGTATGGCTCTCCGGCAAAATTTTATAAGAAGAATAACTAATATGTAAAGGATTAGGTGTTTTATTGTTGATTGATGTCTTCACCGAACGAACACAAGCCAATAACAGCATCGACTCAAATGGCGAGTTTCTTGAAGTCGTTCCGAGTTCTAACCCAACCAATAGGGAAAACAATTAAATTAGAGTAACTTAGCGAAACTATTTATTCAGCTAGTTTCGATCGGCGAGGACTCCAATCGATAGAAAAAATCAGTTAAACCGTGCAGGGATTGAAAATATTATTTTTCGCAGGATTATTTGCAGTAGCTCTTTTTTATTCGAATAAGATGTATTGTCGGCATGCCCTGCAAGGGATTGAAAAGAGGAGTTCAGATTTTCGATTTGTTCTGCAATTATGCGATACGTCAGAATCGTTAGGTTGTAACAATTCTGAATGCTATTCCATTTCCGTGTATTCAATAACCAATGATTCTCCAATTATCAAATTGCATTTCTGTGCAGCGCAAGATAGCATATTCGCTGACAATTTTATGGCCACTGGCGATTACAATTTCGATGGCCACACAGATTTTAGAATATTAACAAAGAAACCCACCTCAGTGGTAGAAAGAACAAGGGGTATTGCCGATTATATTCATGATTACGATTATTATATGTTTGACACTAGCAAGAATATTTTCTACCGTCATCTGCTAAGTTCCCTCAGACATGTAAAAATTGACTCGCACAAAAAAATGGTGACTGGTATACTTTATGATAATTTAATTCAATCTTCCAACGGTCCAAAACCAACATCATATCAGTACAAATTATGCGGCACATCCTTAAAATACTGTACAATCTCGCCGTTGTCATATCCTGAGCCACACAAATTCTCGGGCAATTTCAATGCTACTTATCATATTCTAGATGGCCGCCTTTTAAGGTCAGTACGAATAGATGATACATTAATTACAGCACCAATGATTAAGTATGAAGGCGGCTTTAAGTTTGTAATGTGTAAACAAGTGTATCCTCCTAACATTGATTTGGATAAGAAACCCAATATTACGTATAGAAATAGTTACCGTATTTACAGTTTAACGAATAACCAATTATTATCTGAAATTGTTGGTGAGTATGAATGGCTATTTGGCACTCACGTTGATTCTATTCATACGGAAGATTGCAACTTCGATGGGTATCCGGATTTGGTTATTAACGATGAGCAGAAGAAAACGTATTCATCTATTTATTTCTACCATGCTGAACGACAGAAGTTTTATGAATACCCTAGCATTAAACAATTGGAAAACCTATCCATCGATTTTAATGGTAAAACAATTACAGGAAAGAATACAACTCAAGCATTTGAAAGAAATAAATATGGTCAATTGCGTAAACCAAAAATGAAAATATGGAGAGAATATGAATTTATTGGACCTTCACTGAAATATGTAAAAATGCAAACCTGTACATTGACTCCCCAAAAAGGTAGAAAAGTGAAAACAACCTATTACATCCACGATTACAATGCATTAATTCCTATTCGAAAAAAGGAGTTTATGCGCTTTGTCAATAGTATGTAAAAAAATTAATACAAATCAATATAGCACGGGTTATTAGAGCAACTATCCAACCATTCTGTAATCATCAAGAAAACGATAATGAAATTCAAATTATTTTTATTGTTGAGCACCATATTTCTATTTGCGTCATGCAATGGGCAGACCGTAAACCGGTGGTATAATATGGGTCAATCACTAAAAGGTACCCCCGTTAAAGAACTTGGTAAGAACATAATGGTTGTTTATCAAGACAGTAAGCATGTTTATTGGTTTGGCAGTTGGGAAACAGGAGTTTATAAATACGATGGCACTGAACTGGTTAATTATACAACAATACACGGTTTGATTAACAACAGAATAGATGAAATTAAAGAAGACAAACTTGGCAATATTTATTTTTCGAGTGCAAACGCTTCTTCATCAATATCAAAATTTGATGGAAAATTTTTCACAACATTAACGGCCATTCAAAGTAATAATTGGACACTTGATTCCTCGGATATGTGGTTTAAATACTCCTATGGAAATACAGGCAAAGTATATCGCTACGATGGCGTTACTTTATTTGAATTGAAGTTGCCTAGTCCACTCCATTTATCCAATCCATTTGATATCTATAGTATTTATAAAGACCGAAAAGGAAACATTTGGTTTGGTACAAATCCCGTTGGTGTTTGCCGATACAATGGAAAATTGTTTGAATGGATTACGGAAGACGATGTAACCGAATTTCGAAACGAAGGTGCTAACGGAGTGCGTTCTATAACCCAAGATAAAAATGGCGACTTTTGGTTCAATACCGAATTTCGTTACAGTGTTTACGACAGCACTTCATTAAATAGTAATCGTTTTTACAACAGATACGAAAGCATAGGCACCCTGGATGGGAGGCATGATAGCAATTTAGACGAGTATCTATCAGCAGTTAGAGACAATAATGGAGATTTGTGGTTTGTAACGTATCGAAATGGTGTTTGGAAATACGACGGAACGAAAGTAGCTCAATATCAAGTTCAAGTAAATTCAAAAGACATTACGTTATTCAGTATTTACAAAGACAATAATGGTGATCTGTGGCTTGGAACACACGAACATGGCGCATGGAAATTTAACGGACAAAAATTTGTAAAATTTGTACGATAACTAACAATAGTCTGACTGCCACTATCTAAGCTTCTGCGAAGCGTATTCGCTTCGCAGAATTTTTAGTAAAACGAAGCATTACTCGTCAATCACTCGTATTATAATCGTCTTCATTGATTGTATCCAATTAGAAGTCGCTAAGATTAAAAACAACCAAACTAATAAATTAGCAAGCCATCTAAAGTAATAAAAATCTTTACATAGTTTTGGTTGGGGAGGCCACTTAACGATAGTGAAATGGTGAATTAAAATAGAATGAGAAAGAGTAGGAGAAAGAGAATGAATAATTAGAAACAGAAGCTGAAGCAGAAAGAGACTGAGTTGAAGGGCGGCGGGATGCGCAGGGGTAGTTGTTGTTGTGGCGAGCCGCCGAAGGCGGCTCGCAACAACAACAACCGAAGCGAACGCGGAGCCCGTAGCAGCCCGATAGTTGCTGAGCTTTGTTCCGTCGCCGACCGCCCCTGAAAAAATTCTTATCGCTTTCGCATCAATACCACGCCCAACACGCTGATTTGTAATCCGATAAACAATAACATGGCGGGCCAATTCATGCTCCAATGGCCTTGGCGCGTTCGTGGCAAACGGTGTTGTTGTCCCTCCCACGTGTAAGGATAATTGCCATAACGCGTGGCCGACCAACCGGCTAAACGTTGCAGGTTGTTGAGTTCATTGTGCCGACGGTTAATGGTGCTTGCTATGTACTGAGTGCCTTCGCTGCAATTCAAACTGCCTCCCGCCGGATGATTCAATACATACCGCACTTGCCAATTCCGATTGTCAGGCGTTTCTTGAAATACTAAATCTTGTGCAAAATGCGCGCGATCGTAGCGCACGTGTAAACGGGTAAAGAATATCGTGGACTTTGGTGTTTCATCGTAGTTGTTATTTTGATTCATCCAATGCACACCGGCTTCGGCCAAATCGGTATAATCGGGCGGGTCGGAAACGCAAGGGTCGCATTTTACAAAGTTGCTAGGACTCACATCCCACGCATATTCCTGGAACACGGCCGATTGCCCTTCGCGTAACCATTGCCGTTGAAATACATCGCCGTAAAATTTCCCGAAATCGTTTTGAATGAACTCAGGCATGTTTTGTCCCGTAGGCATTTTTACCGTGCGGTAATTGGTGCACTCCACGCGCCCTTTGGCACTCAAGGCATACACAATTAAATCTTGATGGCCATCGCTGTTGGCCATTCCCAAACGAATGGGCAACATAAATTTGGGTGAGTTGAAACTGATTTGAATGGGCTTTAACGGTTCAAAGCCATCGGCTTGATGACGTTGCAGATTCACTTTTGCCACAAAAAATTTCATGTTGCTACGGATGTACGGATCGAGCACTTCGTTGGCTTGTTCGGGTACTTTGTATCCGTTTTGATTCAACCATATTTTCAATCCGTTGCTTTCTTTGGCACTTAAAATTAAAATGTCGTATTCGCCTACGGCATAGCGGGCTTCAATGCGCACCCCCATTTTTTTTGCTGAGGCTACTTCTTCTTTTACTGAAGCATTATCGGCCATCGCCGCCATCGGTACATTTTTGTACATCCGATACCGAGGTTCGCATGGGTTCTCATCGAAATACTCAACCAAGCGAGGGGCCGAATAGGCATCGAGTTTATCGAACAAACTATTATTCTTTACGCGAATATCGTTCTTGGCCAATACCACCGGTACGGGAACCACAATGGCAAAGTCGCGTACATTGCCTTTGAAGTCGTTGCTCATGGTGATGGTGTTGGTATTACCGTTGCGCACCATTATAACTTGCGAACGATGATTGAAGATTTTAGTGTCGGCCTTGGCTACGTAAAAGCCACAAAAGGCATGGGCGTTGGTTTGAACGAAGAAGGCGAGGATTCCTATAATGATTTTTTTCATGGTGTTTTTATTTAGGGTGAACAAAAAGTGATTTTTATTTATGCTTTTACAAGGGGTTTCCACTGAAAGGTTTCGCCTTTAAAAAGTATGTTGATGATGGGGGTTACAAAACTGAAGCCAAACAAAGCCCATAAGGGTGCGCCTTGCACGAAGTAATTGTTTGCCAATATAAAACTGGTACAACCAATACCCATGCCCCATAACAGCCGCATGGTGGCATGTTTAGGCGATGGTACCGGATCGGTTATCATAAAAAAAGTAAACAACAATAAACTGCCGGTGCTGAATTGTTGCATTAAATGGTCTACTGGCCAATGGAGATATAGGATGGTGCGGTTCGTTTGCAAGGCCAAGAAGGTGAAGAAAAATGCGAGGGCAACATCCATGCGTTGTACGCGTGAACTCACCCAAAAACCGAGGGCGCCAATAAGGAATATGAGTTGGGTTTGTGCGCCCCATTGGCCCGGACTAATCCAGGCATGGCCCGATAAAAGGATGGTGCTCATGATGGCGAAATTGGCCGGGTTTACAAAATGTTTGCCTTGATGCAATACCATGAATTTCGACAATACCATTACGGTGGCGGCAACGCCATACCAAAGCAAATGGTCGGCTTTGAAAAGGATACTTAAGCTAAGACAACTAATTAAGGTGCTTTTGAGGTTATGCCATGGGAGTTTGAAAAAGAAGATGAAGGCGGTATGCAAGGCGAGTGCTACCAAAAACAAGGTGGCTATTTCCTGCCACCGTGTGTCCCAATCGAGTTGGGTGAGTCCGTACATTAAAAAAGTAGATAAGAAGAGCAGTTGATAATGACGGGCGTCTTGAAAGAATGTTTTCATAATTGGGCATTGTGCGGCCTAGATGGCTATGAGATTAAGATTCCATAAAGTATCGGTAATTTTTTTTTGTGCATACATGGAGCGATTTGTTCATGTTACCTTCGTGGCATGAAAATGGTTTGGTTGGCGGCCCCTATTTCGCCGGCGTTTCATGCTTGGTTGAACCAACGTGGTTATATTGTTTGGAATAATACCGAAAGGCCAAGCGATGTATTGTTGTTGGAAGGTATTATTACATCGAACCGATTGAAATTAGATCGGGACGTGTTGGCTGAGTTGCCCAATTTGCGTTGGATTGCCCGCATGGGTTCGGGAATGGAAATTATAGATACTGCCTATTGTGCTTCGCGAAGCATTGCCTGCTTTAGTTCGCCGGGGGGCTTGGCCAACAGTGTGGCT
Source organism: Chitinophagaceae bacterium (assembly GCA_044349815.1). Lineage (GTDB taxonomy): Bacteria > Bacteroidota > Bacteroidia > Chitinophagales > Chitinophagaceae > OLB11. The sequence continues at coordinate 7,857 of JBIKQE010000044.1, forward strand.
GAGCATGCCACAGGCATGTTGTTGAGTTTGTTGCATCGTATTCCTACTGCGCTGAACGAAGTGCGTGCCGGCCAGTGGATCCGTGAGCCTAACCGCGGCAATGAATTGAACGGACAATGTGTGGGCCTGATTGGTTATGGGCATACGGGCCGTGCCTTTGCCGAAAAATTGCAGGTGTTTACACCGCACATTATTGCTTACGATAAATACCATCCGGCCCCGGCAGGCTCTATTGCTTCGGCAGTAAGTTTGGAGGAATTACAAGCACGTGCCGATATTATTTCGTTTCATGTGCCCTTGAACCATGAAACGAACCATTATTACAATGCCCACTTTATGGCGGGTATGGCCAAGCCGCATATCTTGATTAATACTTCTCGTGGCCCCGTTTGCAGTAGTGCTTCTGTGTTGGAAGCATTGGCCTTGGGCAAATTAACAGGCGCTTGTTTAGATGTGTTGGATTGCGAAAAATCGATTGATATCTTGTTGGCCACTCCCGATAATATTGTGGCCGATTTGTTACGTTACAATGTAATTATAACCCCGCATATTGCAGGGTATTCTGTTCAAGCTACGCAAAAAATGAGCGATGCCTTGATGCAGCAATTAGATACGTTGTTAGGGGCGTTGTAAGGAAGTTAGAATGCCGCTGCCGGGATGTTTTAGGTTGCGATAGCTTTTTAACAATACCCGAATACTGCCTACTAAAATGGGGGTATTGATCATAACCGGAATGCGGTTATCGTCGTCGCTTACCCATACTTCCATTTTTTCGCCCCCTTTGAAAATGGTTCCTTCAATGAGCAAGGGTTTGAATTTGATGGTATTGAATGTGCCTGTTCGGGTTTTGATTTTTTCGCGCCCGAGGTAGCGAATGTACACGGGGTAGACTTGGTTCTCCAGAAACAAGGTCAGTGGAATTTTGTCGCCCGGTTTGTACCGATCAAAATCAATATTGCGGGCATGATAAATGGCGGAGAGAACATCTTGCGTGCAATCGGGGATGGTATACACACCATCCTGACTCACCGCACGGTGAGTTTCGTGATTGAACAATACTTGATTGAAAATGCGGTTACTTCCTTCTTGTACACGTCGCACAAATTTTAAGGGTAAGCCGGTGGCCGTATCAATATCGCTTTCGTATACATCACGTACTTTAAAAAACCAATCGTAGGAAGGGTAGGTATGTCCTTCACCAATTACATGCCAAACGGGTGTTTGGTTGAGGGTACTTAGTTTGGTGCTAAAATTGGCTTCGCCTGCACCAAAGTAGGCACCTTGCCAAGTGTAATAAACGGTGTAAGTTAATACTTCGGCGGTGTTGAATGCACGAACTGAACCTTGACAAACAGTGGAACGATCGCCTTGCATGGGTACACTTAGCAGCAGTAGGCTCGATAGAATGAGGTAGCGCATGACCTATTGATAATCACGATCGGATGTGCCTTTATCGGCATTATCGAAACGATTTTCTTCGCGAACATCGTCATCTTCGGGCATGCCCCTGCTTACATTCATCACGGCTTCGGCCCGTTGTAAACTAATTTGATCTTCGTTGTCGCATTCATCCATATCGCCCATCGAAATAGGTTTTTCGAACGTAGTTACCTTGTTGTATGGTGAACGGGTATTGGCTTGCAAGCGTTTGAAGAATTCGCCCCATATTGGCATAGCGGCACGCGAACCTTCTCCTAAACCGGTACCAACAAAACGGTCTTCGCAACCTACCCAAACACCACCAAGCAATTGTGGCGTATAACCAATAAACCACGCATCGGCTTCGCTATTGGTGGTTCCTGTTTTGCCGGCACATTCGCCTTGTATATTCCATACAGGTTTAAGTCGACGACCGGTACCAATTAATACAGTCCCCATCATCATGCGAATCATTTTGTACGCCGTAATTTCATTAATTACTTCTTTACGTTCAGGCACAAAGGTTTCGAGTACGTTGCCATTGCGATCTTCAATACGGGTAATGAAAATGGGTTTGGTATTGATACCATAATTTGGAAACATGGTATATGCTCGTATCATTTCGTAAACTGAAATATCGTCGGCCCCTAAACAAACCGATGGATAGGCGTTTACTTTGCTTTCAATGCCCAATTTTTTGGTGAAGTCTACAAAGTGTTTAATACCTACCAATTTTAAGATATTAACGGTGGCATTATTTTTAGAAAAAGCCAAGGCGTTTTTCATGGGCATGGCACCTCTACTTTTATCGGGCCCATATACGCCGAAACCGGGAAAATTCACGGGGTTCAAGGAAATCGACATACAAGGCGAGAAGCCATTGTCGACCGCCAAACAATACAACAAGGGTTTAATGGTAGAACCCACTTGCCGTTTGGTGCGGATGTTTACGTGGTCGTACTGAAAATACTTATGGTTGATACCGCCCACCCAGGCTTTTACTTCGCCCGACGATGGATCCATCACCATGAACCCGGTTTGTACAAAACCTTTCATGTATTTGATAGAATCGAGTGGCGAAATAGTGGTGTCTTTTTCGCGTTTGCTGTTCCAAGCAAATACTTTCATTTTAACGGGCTTGTTGAAATCGGCCATGATATCGCGTTCATCCATGCCAGAAGCTTTTAACAATCGATAACGTTCCGATTCTTTCACGGCACGCATCAACGTAACTTTATGTTCTTTCCAAAGTTTATCGCTTGCTCGGCGGAATTTACCGGCCATAACGGTCTGCACCGATTCGTCGGCATAATGTTGCATGGTGGTATCGAGCGTGGTATAAATTTTCAAACCGTCTTTATACAAACTGTAGCCATTCTTTTTACACCAGCTTTTTACTTCTTGTTCCACCACCTGCCTAAAGTATGGTGCAATGCCTTCGTGGTGCATATCGGTGGTTGGATTGAAATCTAATTCAATGTCAGTTTCTTTTAATTGCTGGGCTTCACCGGCACTAATTTTTAAGTTCTTGGCCATTTGGTCTAACACCGTATTCCTTCGCGATTTGGCTCGTTCGGGATGGCGTAATGGGTTATACATCGAAGAACCTTTTAGCATTCCAACCAATAAAGCAGCTTCTTGCGTATTTAACTTGCGAGGATGTTTGTTGAAATAGGTTCGTGATGCTGTTTTAATACCAAAGGCATTATAACCCCATGGTACTGTGTTCAAGTATAAAGTGAGAATTTCTTGTTTGGTTAATTTTTTTTCGAGCTTAACTGCCAATATTTGTTCTTTCAGTTTTTCAATAATCCGTTCGAAACTATTTTTAGAACCTTGTTCAAGCAATTGCTTGGCCAATTGTTGGGTGATGGTACTGGCTCCACCACGTGGGTTAAAGGTAAGTATGCCAAACAAAGCCCGTCCAATAGCTTCGGCATCAATGCCGCTGTGTTTGTAAAAACGCTCGTCTTCGGTAGCCACCAAGGCATCAATAACATGGCTCGAAATATCGTTGTATTTAACGGGGTCGCGGTTTTCTAAATAGTACTGTCCAATTTTAACGTCGTTGGCAGCAAATATTTCAGAGGCAGCGGCAGCCTTAGGATTTTCCAATTCCTTCATTTTGGGCATATAACCCAACCATCCGGCATTGATAAACCAAATCATGATGTTGAACAGCAGGATACCCACAATGGAAACCAGCCAGAGGATTTTGATACTTTTTTTCATGGTTGAAAACAGCAAGGCTTTGAATCTAGCTAAAGCCGAAGCACAAATCTAAGCTTTGCCTTGTTAGCAAAAATAGAAAATGCCTGAATTTAATGCCCCTTAATTCATTTTATGGGGCACAATCAGTTCAAAATCGGGAATTCCAACATCGAATAATTGCTTGTTAAAGAGGTTTTGCATGGTATAGGTACCTCCCATTTTGCCAATTTCGGTGTGCATACCCGTGCCGGAAACATACTGAAATTGTTGGTTGGGTTCAATGATGGGTTGTTGCCCCACTACACCGTCGCCTTTTACTTCGCGAATTATACCGATGCTGTCGAAAATAATCCAATGCCGTTTTAGTAATTGAACGGGAAATTCCGATTGGTTCACGATGGTTATACGGTAAGCAAACGTATGTTCTTCGGCATCTGCCGAACCGACCGAGCCGTTGTAAAACGTTTCTACTTGCACCGCAATACCTTGTGTTATTCGTTGTGTCATACACTACTTTTTTCAGCAGCACGTGCTTCTATTTCGAGCGGATTTCGGCCATATCCAAACCGTATGCTGTACCAAATATAACGAAAAATAAACGGCATGAAACCGTACCGACGGTATTGGGCAACGTGGGCTAATTCATGATTCATCCATGC
>JBIKQE010000045.1:0-12135 GCA_044349815.1 Chitinophagaceae bacterium
ATAAAGGGGTTGCCGATTGGTCTTTAATGGCCGAAGTAAAGAATAACCCCCGCATGCATATCCCTATTTTTGGAAATGGCGATATCGATTCACCCGAAAAAGCGATCGAATACAAAAACCGCTATGGTGTGGATGGGGTGATGATTGGGCGCGCCGCTATCGGAAACCCGTGGATTTTCAACCAAATAAAACATTTTAGGTCTACAGGCACCCATTTACCCCCTGTACCCGTTACTGAGAGGGTAGCTGTATGCAAAAAACACCTCGATTTTGCTGTTCGCTGGAAAGGCCCTGTTTTAGGCGTCTTGGAAATGCGTCCGCATTATGCCAATTATTTAAAAGGCCTTCCTAGTATTCGCGAATTCCGACACGAATTGGTACACGCCCCCAATACCGCTTCGGTTGAAGAAATCCTCTATCGGATTGTAGACCATTACACCGAAAAAGAAAGCATTGTATAATTCGTATGGCGTTGTTTCGTATGTTACATTTGCTCAATAATTAATTTCATGCAACAAGTTAAAAAAGGCGACCTGGTCCACGTCCATTATAAAGGGACCCTCACTGCAGATGGCAGCTTATTTGATTCGTCGGAAGGACGCGAACCGCTGCAGTTTACCGTAGGTAACGGGCAGGTTATTGTTGGTTTCGACCAAGGCGTTCTCGATATGAAAATCGGCGATAAAAAAACCGTTCATATCCCATTCCTAGAGGCTTATGGCCCCCATAACGAACAAATGATTTTCGAATTCGAAAAAGCTCAAGTGCCACCCGATATGGGCGAACCCGAAGTGGGCATGCAATTGCATTTGAGCGACAACGAAGGCAATCACCTGCCGGTTGTAATCACCGCCGTAACCGAGAATGCCATCATCCTCGATGGTAACCATCCTTTGGCCGGTAAAGACCTCACCTTCGATATCGAAGTGGTTTCAATTGGAGAATAAAATATACCCAATAAAAAAGTCCTCGAATCGGTAGATTCGAGGACTTTTTTTATTCACTAAAAATCTATTTACAATCCGCGTGCCGCTTTCCGATTGTCCAATACTTTTTTGTCTTTCAACATCATATCGTAAATATCTTGTTCAACCGATGTGCCCGCCGTTTCTGTAATACGCCCAATTTCGCGGTTTTGCTCCAATACAATAATGGTAGGCACACGGGTAACGTCAAATACCACTTCTTCTTGGTTCAATGCCTTCTTGGCCCGATTTAATCCATACATCAAAACCGCACTTTTCGGAATGCCCGCCTGCTGCATAAGGGCATAAAATTGAGGCAATAAAATTTGGGTGTCTTCGCACCAAGTGCCCGCAAAAATAATATAGCGGTATGCGCCTCCTAATGCTTGAATGCCTTCAATGGCTTGGGCATTCGCTTTGTATGAAGCACTGCCTGCACCCAACCAAGCACATGTGCTTTCGTGCAATAAATCGGCAAATTCAATTTGACCACGCAACAAGGGATGCCCCGTTTTGGCATCAATCTCCCGAATATAATCCTGGGCCTTCGCCTTGCTTCCAACTAATACACTCGTTACTACGAGTACAATCAAACAAATGGTATTTTTCATGAAATTGTTTTTTCTCCTTTCCAAAAATAATCATTTCCGCTAATCGTTGAGTTCCTTTTTTAACGATACCAAAAAACCACGCACTTGTTGCAACAACGTAATGGCATCAAGGTCCGATTTCGCTCCCCGTTTTTTTTGTTTTAAATAATTCCGAGCACCCTCCAAGGTCATTTTTTTTGTTTTTACTAAATAAAACAACACATGCAATTGCTCAATATTTTTAGGGGTATAAAACCGATCCCCCTTGCCATTCTTACGTACTTTGCCTAACTGCACCGGAAACTCTTTTTCCCAATAACGCAAATGCGAGGCATTCACATGGAACATCGCCGATACTTCCGATATGCTGTAATACTGTTTTGTTAATTCATTCAAATCCAACGAAGGCATCACTTGCTCTGCAGTTGTTTCAGCATCACCCTTCGCAGGTTTTTGAGCCTCCTTGTTTTTGGCCAATAATGGTTCAAACTTGCTTGATTGCAGTGGTTCGATTTGTTCGAGTGGCTTAAACGAAACTACTTCCGTAGGCTTTTCTTGCTCAGGTATTTCCTCCTTCAAAGGTTCAAGCTCGGGCAACTCGATTGGCTTCTCCGAAACATATTGCTCCGATGCTTCAATTACTAAGTGGGCATCAGCTACCACAACAGTTTCATCGGTATATACCGGGGCCGGTTCAAAATGAAAAGCATTGCTCGATGTTTTATTTTCAACCGCGGTTTCTTTTGCCGCTAAGGGTTCTTCGTTTGTTTTTTTACTGGCAGCTTCACTCGTACGTGCGGGCGGCCTTGGAACTTTTGGTTCCGGCGGTGAAGCATCGAACAAAGATAATTGCGCCATAACAAGGTAAATATACAACCATTGCCGTATTAGCCCATATCCTGTGGTTCTAATTGAAAAATTTGCTCAACCGGCAAGGCTAAAATTTGTCCTAATTTCAATGCCAAAAGGGTAGATGGCACATATTTGGATGTTTCAATGGCGTGTATGGTTTGCCTACTAACCCCGGCTAATTGAGCCAATTCTTCTTGGGTTAATTGCAGACCCACGCGGGCCACTTTTAGCTTATTCGTCATGGTTCTTAGGGTGTTTAGCAAGGTATAAAAGGTAGTAGTAACGCAAATTAAAAAACAATAAGGTGGTAAACATATTGTACACCATCACACTTAAAAAATCGAGACCATATACCAATAAAAAGGCCAATAATAGGAAGCTGTAATTAATCCAAACAGACCATGTCATGGCCGATAAACGTATAGATTGGGTATACTCATCTTCCTCTTGTTCTTTCGAAAACCCCGCCATCATACCGCCCACAATAAACAATACCCCTAACAAGGTGGCCGTTATATTGGTTTGATTCCACGAAAAATAATGCGTCTTACCCAAAAACTCGCTATCTACTAAACTGAATACCGTGCATTTCAAGGCAGGTAGTTCATACCCACTAATTGTTTGTACCAATCCAATTACTCCCGATGTAACAAACAATACCAAGCCCGGTAACTTGACGCGGTGCGGTAATAAGGGTATTTTCATAAAATAAAGTTTCGAACAAATGTAAAGTATGTATTACATTATGTAAACTTTACTTAACATTTTTAACAAAATCCTAGTTAGTTTCCAAGGCAAGCAGCAAGGGCCGATGGTCCGAATACGGAATATTATAGCTAGTATACCCTTTCAAGGTCATGCTGGCTGGGTAAAACAAGTAATCAATCCGAAGCAGGGGAAGCGTTTTGATATAGGTAGCCCCCAAACCTCGACCGCCGGCTAAAAAAGCATCGTTTAAACTTCCTCGAATTTGGAAGTACACATACGAACCCGGAATATCGTTTAAATCGCCACAAACTAAAACGGGGTGCTTGCTTTGTTGAATAATATTCGCCATCAAGCGCGCTTCCAAACCACGATGAATGGCGGTACGAAACAGTTTATTGACAATGCGCCGCGAGCGGTTCACCACGGTATCGTCTTTGGGGGTAAACGATGCCGGCTTTTCTACCAAGCCCGATTCTTCGTGCGAAAATCGGTTCGAACGTAAATGAATATTAAATACACTCAAGGTATCGCCTCCAACCACAATATCCGATTGTTGCAACTGATTCGTTCCTAATACATCAATGTCGTGTTCTCTTTTTTGGGTAATGGGGTATTTCGAAAATAAAATACTGCCCCATTTACCACGCTTGTTTTCGTCGGTAACCAACAAATGCCAATAAGGGTATTGAGCCACCTCGGCAATGGCGGCAATATTGTTCACACCTATGGAATCGTTCCCCGTATAAAACTCTTGCAAACACAATACGTCGGGTTGTTCTTTTTTAAAAAACGCCAACATGCTATCGCGCGTACCGGGCTTGCCACTCCAATTGTATAAATCGAGCAAGCGCACATTGTAACTCATTACACGCAACGTATTCTTAGCCGCTTCTATCTTGTTCAAGGGCTTAAGCCGTAAACTGAAACTTGTTTGCCATACCGAATAGCATGCTACCACCGCTACCAAAGGCACTAAACTGTAAAGGTATTTTCGCGATAGCAACCATATAAAAAAATACACCACATTGGCTATCACCAACACCGGAACCAAATACGGCAAAATACCCACAACGGGTTGGTCGTACGGATTAATAACCGGTATATACCGGCATAAAAACAACAAGCACGCCAAGGCGATATTGATCAGTAAAAAGGAATATCGAAATAGCGTTCTCAATATAATTATGGTTTACGGCTATATTTTTCCAATAAATCGCGTTCGTGTTCGCTCAAGGAACTCATTCCCTTTTCGTTGATTTTATCTAATATCATATCAATGCGCGACATATCCGCGTCAAGCGTCCGAAACGGCACAATGCGTCCAACCCGATTTCGTTTTTCTTGTTTTGGTTTTAAAACAAAATTCTCGTTGTTGCTCAAAAAGGCCGTCTTCGATAATGCACGGTGTAAGAAATTATAATAGGCGGTTGGACCATAATTGTAACCCACACCGGCTACTATGCCGCCCAACATCATCAAGACCGTGGCCCCCGAAAAAACCGATAAACTCAATGCATTGATTACCACAAACACCAATACCAAACTCCACAACGGAATCGACGTACCAAATAATACCCAAAACGGATACGTTGGTTTGTACAACAACATGGCTACACCCACGGCTAACACGGCGGGTAAACTACCGGCATAAACGTCGGCTCCCAAGCTCGGGAAGAGGGCATGCCCCGTCATCCAACCTATTCCACCCAATAGAGTACCCATTAAAAAGATGGCCAATACGCGGTACTGTCCATGCAAGTCTTCCAAGGCGCGACCAAAAATCCACAACCAAATCATATTCCCCAACAAACGCATAAAATGCATTTCAACAAACGGATAGGTAATAATCGTCCATGGTTTATGCAACCAAGCGCCCCATGTTGCGGGCAATGTGAGTCCGGGCCATAACACCTCATTGAAAAACACCGGCTCTCGATTACTAATTAACGAGGTAATCCGAATAAAATGAATAAGCACAAACACCAGCGAACTGATGGTGATGATTTTCAGCAAATCGCTTTGAACCCAGCGAGTAAGCGATGCACGTTGATGTAAAGGAAACGACATAGGGCGAAGCGGTTTAATAAAAATGTGAACGATGAGTTTTATTCCAAATTTTGATAATAATAAAAGCAATAACCATACCACCTAAATGCGCGAAGTGGGCCACTTGGTCGCCGGCGCTGTTGCGTATGCCCGCATACAATTCGAACAAGGCGTACAAGGCCACAAAATACTTCGCTTTGATGGGAAAGAAAAAGTACAAATAAATTAAACTGTTCGGGAACAAATAGCCGAACGCAAATAAAATGCCAAACACGGCGCCCGAGGCCCCCACCGTAGCCTGATTGGTGAAGGCGGTACTATACTGATTCAGCATGCCCAACGCAGTGCTGGCATACGAATCGTTCATCGGACTATCTTGCCATTGTGCCGATAAACTTTGTAAGTACGAAAGAAATTCACTGTCCATACTAGAGCCATACTGCGTAATAAACAAACTGAATTCTTTGCAAGTAGGGTTTAACTTAAAGGCTGTAACGGCATTTTCGAAGGTGTGGAGTTCGTAACTGTAAACACCCAAATGAAACAAGGCCGCGCCCACACCACACATCAAATAAAAGGCCAAAAAACGCGTGGAGCCAAAATAATTTTCGAGCAAAGAACCAAACATCCACAAGGCAAACATATTGCTGAACAAATGCATAAAGCCACCCTCGTAATCGGGGTAGGCGCCAGCAACATGGCCATGCATAAACAAGTGCGTTATAAACTGCCAAATACCAAAATCGGTCGACTGCCAATGATGCAGGGCCATGAAGGGGGTAATGTCGATACCCTGTCGCCCAAGCACAATCGTGGTTAAAAAAACCAAGCCATTAATTATCAGCAGGTTTTTTACAACCACAGGTAAAATTTCGAAGCGCGATGGTCTAAAATCCATGCCGCAAAAGTACACCAATTTAACCGCTTGCTTCTACAAGGTTCGTACCTTTGCCCCATGTTGAATCCAGCCCCTCGAATAATTTTAATAGCCAGTGGCAGTGGCTCGAATGCGGAAGCTATTTTAAGCTATTTAGCCCAACAGCAACACGCCGTTCAGCCCCTCATTTTATGCAATAATCCCAAGGCGGGGGTATTGGCTCGGGCCGAGCGTTTAGGGTGCGATGTGGTGCTGTTCGACCGCGACCGATTTCAGTCGGCCGAGTTTTTACAGTGGTTACAATCGTGGCAGCCCAATTTAATTGTATTAGCGGGCTTTTTATGGCGTATTCCCGCGGCATGGGTGCAGGCCTTCCCCAATCAAATCATCAACATACACCCGGCCTTATTGCCCAAATTTGGCGGCAAAGGCATGTATGGTCATCATATTCACGAGGCTGTTATTGCGGCCGGCGAAACCCACAGCGGAATCACCATCCACTACGTGAACGAACATTACGACGACGGTGCCATCATTTTACAAGAGTTCAGCCCCATCGAACCCGGCACCACCCCCGAACAATTGGCCAAACAAGTATTAGCCATCGAACATCATTGGTACCCGCGCGTGGTGGATGATTTGTTGTTTAAAAAAAAGCCATAATCAGCAAATAGCCTTCCCGTTCATTTCAATTCATTCACTTTCGGCAGCTCACACTCGCACGCGCATTTCCACGCCGCTCTCGCATTTCCACCCTCGCTCCGATTTTTATGGCGTGCCCTCGGGGGTAGGTGTTATACCTCGTGGCTTAACATCAAAAACCCCTCGGTCGGGCTCTCGGCTATAGTAGGCCTCGGGGTTTTCCTGTTCCCAGTTTGCTCGTACTCTTCACTCCCTTGGCCTAGCTGCCGCCTCCATCCCTCACGCAACCAAACCGTAGAGCCAGGGCATGCCTACCTCTACAAACCAGTGAATTATTTTATTGATCCCTTGCGCATGAAGTCGAGATAGTATCCAACTTGAAAAAATTGGCGACCTGTTTCATCGTTTATTTTATAATCGAATTGGTAGAGATACCCGGCTTGAAGGGTGCAGGTTGGGGAGGGTTTGTAACTCAAGGCCACTTGACAACGATTTCGTTCAAAATAGGGTTCTTTATCGGTAAAAAATAGTTCGTTGCTGGCTATTAGCTGAAACGCTTGGTAGTTGTTCCGTTTCTTTCCTAAGGGGTACGATAAGCCTAGCCGGTAACGGAAACGATTCCGATAACCATTGCTTGTAAAACGTAATTCGGCTCTGTAGCGTTGTTCAATTTTAAACTTGCCTGTTGTTTGAAACATAGTTACTTGTGGCCATAACCGAAACTCATTGTTGTTTTTGGGCAATACAAAATCGCCTCCTTCCAAATACGTTTGGTAATGGCCCATGCCGAGCGTTAGTTGAACTTGTTTATGAATTTTATAATTCACCCCGCCTTTGTATTCGTAATAATGAAAATGATGGTAAAACCGTAAAGAGCGCAATTGGCCTTCGCCAAATAAACTCCACGATTCATTCAGTGTGTATTTAATATTCAGGATGTTCCAACTGCCCAACGCATCGTTGCTTGCTAACAACTTATTGGCCGATGCCCCAAATAGAAACATATAAACAAGAAGGAAAACAATACGAGGAGATATTTTCTTTGTTCGCCCCCAAAGGCTTGTTACTATTCGCATAATGAAGGTTCATGTTAATTAAAAAAAGTAAACAACCATGGCACGATTCTGCCTCACAATCTCATTTAATTTATTCATGCAAGGGCCGTTTTTTTATCATCCCTCCTTTGGTATCTTTAATTACATGCTGAACCACAAAGGCAGCAGCATCTATTTTTTCAATTTCAAGCAAGAGCTTCGAAACCTCTAAGCGAGTAACCACACAAAAAAGCACATTGCCTTCTTCGCCTAGTTCGCCGCGGTTCCCAAACCCTTTGTCTGATTTATAGGACGTAACGCCACGCCCGAGATTCATGGTAATTTGTTGTTTTATTTCGTCCGATTTAACCGAAACAATAATTACGCCAATATACTCTTCAATACCATTGATAATAAAATCGACTGTTTTGGAAGCCGATAAGTAAGTGAGCAAGGAATACATGGCCGTTTCAATGCCCACTAAAAAAATTGCCATACAAAATAAAACAATATTAAATCCGGCTATAAAATCGCCAACGGTTAAACTGCTTTTTCTACTCACATTGATGGCTAACACTTCGGTGCCATCAATTACAGCACCACCCCGAATCGATAAACCAATACCGGCCCCGAGAAAAAAACCACCAAAAATGGAAATCAGGAGTTTATCGCTGGTAATATCGGGGAGGCTAATAAAGTGGACTAAAATAGCCAAGGCTACAATAGCCAGACTGCTTTTAACAGCAAATTCAATGGATATTTGTTTAGCGCCAATCAAAATAAACGGCAGGTTCACTAACACAACAAGGTAGGAGAGTTCAATATGCGTGAGCATTTCTAATAAGAGGGAAACACCCATAGCGCCACCATCAAGAAAATGGTTGGGAAGAATAAACCCTTTGAGTCCGATGGCAGCCATGCCCACACCAAACATAATAAAGAAGGCATCTTTGATATGCCTTTTTATAACAATGCGATTGATTCGTTGTTCAAATTTATTCATTGGTTGTGAAGACAGCTTTTTTATTTATTCAAATATCGCCATTTTGTTTAAGATGGTGTTTGTGCCCCTGTAAACCAAGCGCTTAATTTTATCATAAAGTATTTACCTGTCGGGCGGTATCTTCATCGGTCCTAACCGTGGTTTGTGTCTTCACAAACCACATCTTCACCCGTGGTTTATGTCTTCACAAACCCCACCCGTGGTTTGTGTCTTCACAAACCACATCTTAGAATCGCAATCGTATCACGGGCAATAACCGAGCCCGCCCCCAGGCGGGTGAAACAACAATAGAACATAACGATTATACACCAACGAACCACAAGCCCGCCCCCAGGCGGGTGAAACAATAATAGAAACACGACGATAATACGCCAACGAACCACAAGCCCGCCTTCAGGCGGGTGAAACAATAATAGAATCTCAATCGTATCACGGACAATACCACAAGCCCGCCTTCAGGCGGGTGAAACTACAATAGAACATAACGACAATACGCCAACGAACCACGAGCCCGCCCTTAGGCGGGTGAAACAACAATAGAACACAACGATAATACGCCAACGAACCACAAGTCCGCCCCAGGCGGGTGAAACAACAATAGAATCGCAAAGTGTGTGGTTTGAGAGGACACAAACCACGGAAACAGAAATACAAAAAATCAAAAGCCCATTTGATGATTTACGAGTGAAATGGGTTTAAATTTGTTTTGCTATTAACATTTCATTATAGCCTCTTTAATGCACATTCCGTACAAAAAGGGAGTAAATGACAGACCTATAAGTGAGTTAGCAAAAAGCTTAGAAAACCGAAATATCATCAAAAAAGAGAATTCGTTTACAATAATCCTTAATTAGTCTTAAAGGGTTAGTAGCATTTAGTCTCAACTTTGCATCATAATTTTTTAAACAACTAAAATAAAAATAATGAGCAAAGTAATTTTAATCACTGGAGCATCTTCTGGAATGGGCAAAGAAACCGCCTTGAAATTAATTAAAGAAGGACACAAAGTCTATCCTGTTGCAAGAAGAATAGAAAACATGAAAGATCTTGAACAAATCGGAGCATTTCCAATTCAAATGGATGTTACCAATGAAACCGATATTCAAAACGTAATAGATATAATTATTCAAAAAGAAGGTAAAATTGATGTGCTTTGGAATAATGCAGGATATGCTTTATACGGATCTGTTGAGGAAACGCCAATAGCAGAAGCGAGAAGGCAGTTTGAAGTAAATCTATTTGGGCTCGCAAGCCTTACTCAAAAGGTAATTCCTCATATGCGAAAATCAAAGAAAGGTTTAATCATCAATACCTCATCGGTTGGTGGTAGAATTTATACTCCACTCGGTGCTTGGTATCATGCAACAAAACATGCTCTGGAGGGTTGGAGCGATTGTTTACGCTTGGAATTAAAACCATTTAATATTGATGTAGTCATTTTACAACCTGGGGCAATTGCTACTGAATTAGCCGAAGTAGGAAAAAATCCCCTTATTGCTATATCTGGCAACGGTCCGTATAAAAAGCTTACAAACGATATAGTACAACTAACCGAAAAATTTTATAGCAGAAGTGATCATTCTTCAGTAATTGCCAAAGCTATTTCAAAAATAATTCAAGCTAAAAAACCAAAAACACGATACAAAGTAGGAAAGCTTTCCAGTACTTCTATATTTTTACGGAATTATATGGGCGATAAGCTATTTGATAAAATTATCATGAGCCAGTTAAAATAAAATATAATATAATGAAGGTTTTAATAGCTGGAAGTACAGGGATGATTGGTGAATTGATTTTAAAACATTGCCTAAATTCAATTGAAATAAACGAAGTAAGAAGTTTGGTTCGCAAACCTACGATTACAAAACATGAAAAACTAAAAGAAATTGTAATTGAAAATTTTGAAGATTACTCGAAACATATCGATTTGTTCAAAGAAATTGATGTTGCATTTTTTTGTATTGGCGTATATACAGGTCAAGTACCAGATGCAATATTTAAATTAATCACCGTAAATTATGCCACTGAATTTGCTACTGCTTTAAAACGTGAAAGCCCAAAAGCCACTTTATGCATGTTGAGTGGAATGGGTGCTGATAGAACGGAAAAAAGTAGAACATCTTTTGCCAGATACAAGGGAATGGCTGAAAATCGAATTTCATTATTAAATTTAAAATTTCACGCCTTCAGACCTGGATATATTTATCCTGTTGAACAACGTAAAGAACCAAACATAGGGTATCAATTTTTTAGATTTATTTATCCTATCACCAAATATATCGGGAAAGGTGCAAGTATAAAATCTTCGGAATTGGCTTTAGCAATGTTCAAAGTGGGGTTGAATGGCGCTGAAACAGAAATTTTGGAGAATCGAGAAATCTTTAAATATTTATAAAAACCAAATGGAAAATATAATAAGATTAGAAAGCATAAGTCAATTAAATGCATTGTTTCAACAAGTTGCTCCTAGGCACCCATTGATTTCCGTGGTTGATTTTTCCAAAATGGAAAAACATAATAAGGTGGAAGAAATTAAGTTGACATGCGGATTTTATTCCCTTATGTTCAAAAACCATTGCGCCAATAGATTTCGATATGGTAAGGAATATTACGATTTTGAGGAAGGTACTTTAATATGTATTGCACCGAACCAAATTATAACAATTGAAAGTGATGATAGCTCAACAGAGGATATAGTGGGTTGGGGTTTATTTTTTCATCCTGATTTAATTCGAGGTACTTCGTTGGGTAATAAAATGAAAGAATATACCTTTTTCTCTTATGAAGTAAATGAAGCATTGCATCTGTCGGATAAAGAAAAACAAACCCTATTGGATTGTGTGAATAAATTAGAAAATGAATTGACCGAAAATATTGATAAACATAGTCAAACCCTTATCACATCAAATATTGAATTACTTTTAAATTATTGTTCTCGATATTATGACAGACAATTTATTACAAGAAAAAAGGCAAATACCGATTTGCTAGTTAGATTTGAAAATAGTTTATCTAGCTATTTTAATTCTCACGAACTGCAAAAAAAAGGTTTGCCAAGTGTTAAATATTTTGCAGAGCAGCTATTTCTATCACCCAATTATTTAAGTGATTTATTGAAAAAAGAAACTGGAAAAAATGCACAAGACCACATTCATTATTACCTTATTGAAGAAGCCAAAAATAATTTATTGAACACGAATGACTCTGTAAATGAGATTGCTTATAAACTTGGTTTCGAATATCCTCAATATTTCAGTAAATTATTCAAATCAAAAACTGGAATGACGGCAGTAGAATATCGCAACATGAATTAAAAAGCCTTCTGCTAACATTAAGCGGGATAGACGAAACGCCCCAAATAAAACGCCCCGGTGATGGGGCGTTTTGACTATTCCGTGTTCAGCGAACACTATCGGGC
>JBIKQE010000244.1:0-3432 GCA_044349815.1 Chitinophagaceae bacterium
TGTCGCTCCTATGGAGCTTTTGAACAACAAACTACATCTACCAAACCTAACGATGTGCCGCTCCGATGGAGCTCGTGTGCATACAACTCATGGATGTGATGCTAACGATGTGCCGCTCCTACGGAGCATTTGGGATTGTGCATAAACAATGTGTTTCTAACGATGTGCCGCTCCTACGGAGCTATCGAACAACAAAAAACAACTACGCAATCCTAACGATGTGTCGCTTCGCTGGAGCTCGTTGAAAGACAAAATACATGGTGTATTACATGGAGCGTTGAGGCCACATCAAACAGATGAAAAAAATTTATGTCTATAAATATTAAATGGAAACCCGCGAATGCGTGTGTACTAATAATAGAAATTCAATTGATTAATTACACAGCTCCAGCGGAGCGGCACATCGTTAGGGAATCAATATTGTATTATCGGTAACAAGAGCTCCGTAGGAGCGGCATATCGTTAGCAAGGATATTGGTTTTATTGCTGAAAGCAACAGCATAACGCTACGAAGCGAATACGCTTCGTAGAACGAGGCAAGAGCTCCGTAGGAGCGGCATATCGTTAGGGAATCAATATTGTATTATCGGTAACAAGAGCTCCGTAGGAGCGGTACATCGTTAGCAAGGATATTGGTTTTGTTGCTGAAAGCAACAGCATAATTCTACGAAGCGAATACGCTTCGTAGAACGAGGCAAGAGCTTTGTAGGAGCGGTATATCGTTAGGGAATCAATATTGTATTATCGGTAACAAGAGCTCCGTAGGAGCGACATATCGTTAGCAACCTTAGGGGCGGCGCATCGTTAGCAAGGCTTCAGTCGGGGCTATTTTTTCGGCAGGGAATAAGGATTAAGCGGAAATGATAATTTATTTAACTTAAGAATGCTAATTTTATTAATCTTTATAATAATATGTATACATACAATCAATTAAAATTTGCGTTAGATATTGTTCAAGATGAGTTGATAGAACATAATTTCTTTGACGAAGCCATGAGTAAAATTGATGTAATATGGATTCTATATCACGAATATTACGGTTTTCAAAATTATCATGAAGGTGGAGAAATAATAATACCTGCTTTTAGTAAATCGAAGTTTATTGAAATGTTCTCTGTATCATATGTTTCACTTAAAGACATATTACGTCATGAATTTGCACATGCATTTGCATATACTCATCCAGAATTAATTCAATCAAAATTATTCAAAAAAAGTTTCGGAACAACTCATGATGACTATGAAACAAGTTGGGAGTATGACAAACGTTTTTTTGTAACGAGTTATGCTGCAACGTCTGCGATGGAAGATTTTGCTGAAACATGGATGTATTATTTAGAATACAATGGACAATTACCCAAGCGATTTAATTATGAAATCATTAAAATGAAATGGCAATATATTGAATGGTTAAGTAAGAAAATGAAGTGAACTATGTTTAGTTGTGAGTTTTTTGGGTGAATGTCGATTTATGTAAAATCCTATCGTTAACTAAAATACTAAATATCACTAAGTAATATCTAAGAGATAAATTAATAAGGATTAAAAAATATATAGAATGGATTGAATTCATTTTTAATTGAAACATAAGTAGTGAAAATTGGTTTTGTTGCTGAAAGCAACAGCATAATGCTACGAAGCGAATACGCTTCGTAGAACGAGGGGAGAGAAGCAGGGAAGTAGAAACAGAAACTGTAGCAGAAGGAGAATGAATTTGAAAAGCTTGAGAAAGAGAGTTTGTTTTTATGGCTGCGGGATGCGCAGGGGAAGCTACGCAGTGCGGGAGCGAATGCGGGAGCACTGTGGAGCCGGAGCGAAGCGGAGCCCGAAGCAGCCCGATAGTAGCTGAAGAAAGTGCTTCGGCCGACAGCCCCAAAAAAATAGCGTGATGATTTAACGGACCAAGGTGAGATCGCCGCTGAGTATGTATTGCTGTCCGTTGCTTAAACAGGTGTATTTGAACACATAAAAATAGGTGCCAATTTGTTGTTGTTCGCCGTTGTAGATGCCATCCCAACCGTCGGTGTATTTGAGGGCCTTCCAAAGTTTGGTGCCCCAGCGATTGTAAATTTCGAATTGGTTGAGTTTAATACCCGTAGAAGACGTGATGCGGAACAGGTCGTTGCGGCCGTCGCCGTTGGGCGAGAAGGCATTGGGGATGAACACTTGATCGCAACAATTACCCGGATTGATATAGACCGTGTCTTGTGTTTCGCAACCATCGCCATCAATAACGGTTACGGTGTACCAACCGGCTGTGAGGTTTTCGGCGAGGGCATTGGTTTGCACAGGCGAGGTAGACCATGCGAATACAAACGGAGGCTTCCCTGCATTGATAATGGCTTCTGCTTCGCCGTCGGTGGCGGTACCAATACACGGCAAATCTTTTTTGTTGATGCTGATATTTAATGAATCGGCATCGGGCAGTATGGCCAAGGTGGTATCTAATTGACAGCCTAAATTGTCGACCACTTGTAAGGTGTACACGCCGGGTGGCAGTAAGGAGAACAACCCATTTTGTTGCGTGATATTGCCCGGGTTGAGGGTATAAGTAAATTGATTTCCGGGGGATAGTGGTGTGATTTGAATGCGACCATCGTTTTGGTTGTAACAGGCAATATCGAACATAGTAGCGTTGATTTGTACTCGTTGAACATTCAATTGCAATTGACGAATACTATCGCAACCATTGGCATTGGTGAGGGTGTCGATATAAATACCACTGCTGGTATAACCCAATAAGGTATCGCCCAAACAAATCGTATCGATGATGGTACTGAATGTTTGCGGGTTCACGGTGAGGTTCAAGGTGCGGATACTATCGCAACCATTGGCATTGGCGAAGGTGTCTTTATAAATGCCGGTTTGGGTGTAACCCCAATACGCATTCGGTGCGCAAATGGTTTGGGTGAAGGTGCTATAGGTTCGCGGATTCACTATAAGATTTAATGTTCGTATACTATCGCAACCATTGGTGTTGACGAGCGTATCGATATACGTTCCACTGGCGTTGTAGCCTAAGTAGCTATTCGGCTCGCAGATAATTTGATTGATGGTGCTGAACGTTTGCGGGTTTACGGTGAGGTTCAAGGTGCGTATGCTATCGCAACCGTTGGCGTTGGTGAAGGTATCGATATAGGTGCCACTGGTATTGTAGCCTTGGAAGGTATTGGGCTGACAAATTGTTTGATTGATAGTACTAAACGTTTGCGGGTTTACGGTGAGGTTCAAGGTGCGTATGCTATCGCAACCATTGGCGTTGGTGAAAGTATCGATGTACGTGCCGCTGGTGCTGTAACCCAGGAAGGTATTGGGCTGACAAATTGTTTGATTAATGGTACTGAACGTTTGGGGGTTCACAATAAGGTTCAAGGTTCGTATGCTATCGCAGCCATTGGCGTTGATGAGCGTATCGATGTAAGTACCTGTTGA
>JBIKQE010000046.1:0-11972 GCA_044349815.1 Chitinophagaceae bacterium
ATCGTTGCGAAAGAAGGCAAACATCAAGGTTCGCCAGCCACTGCAGAAGGCCTTGATACCGATATTGGATGAAGAAATGCGGATGTTGTTGATGGCATCGGAATCGGTAATCAAGAGCGAGGTGAATATTAAGAGCATCGATTATTTAGAAGCCGACAATACCTTAATTAAGAAGAAAGTGAAGGCCAATTTCAAAACCTTGGGGGCTCGTTTGGGTGCTCAAATGAAGGCGGCTGCGACGGCGATCCAGGCTATGACGGGAACGGATATACAACAATTGGAGCGTGATGGACAGTATGTATTGGCTTTAGGCGGCGAAGAGGTGGCCATAATGTTAGACGACGTTGAAATCAGTTCGGACGACATTCCTGGATTATTAGTAGCCTCGAAGGGGCCGTTGACGGTTGCCTTAGATATAACATTGACCCCGGATTTGGAAGAAGAGGGCATTGCCCGGGAGTTGGTCAACAAGATTCAAAAAATCAGGAAAGACAGTCAATTTGAGTTAACCGATCGTATATCGGTTAAAATAAATGGTGCTGAATTGTTAAAAAATGCCCTTATTCGTTTTAATTCCTATATTTGCGCGGAAATTTTAGCTGAATCTCTGGTATTTTCCGACGATTTGTTGGAAAATAGTATTGAGATTGAGGTTAATGACACCCAGTTAAACGTATTTATCTCAAAAATCTAAATCCTATGGCTGCGAAAAAACCTGTAGTCAAAAAAGCCCCTTCCAAGCCAACACCGGCCAAAAAAGCAGTACCTGCGAAGAAAGTAGCGCCTGCAAAAGCGGCTCCGGCTAAAAAGGCTGTGCCTGCCAAGAAGGCTGCACCGGCTAAAAAAGTAGTTCCTGCTAAGAAAGCGGCCCCTGCCAAAGTGGTTGCCAAAGCGGCTCCGGCTAAAAAGGCTGTGCTTGCCAAGAAGGCTGCACCGGCTAAAAAAGCAGCGCCCGTTGCCAAACCAGCTCCTGCTAAGAAAGTAGCCCCTGCCAAGGTGGTTGCCAAAGCGGCTCCGGCGAAGGTGGTAGCTGCAAAAGCTCCTGCAAAAGCATCGGCGAAAGCGCCTGTTAAGGCAGTGCCGGCTGCGAAGGCTCCAGCGAAAGCAGTGCCAGTGGCCAAGGCGAAAGCCGCTCCGGCGAAAGCTCCTGTTAAGGCTGCTCCGGCTGCGAAGGCTACTCCGGCTGCGAAAGCTCCGGCGAAAGCGGTACCCGCCAAGGTGGCTGCTCCGGCGAAACCGGCAGCAACGGCATCAAAGAAATCGACATCCTCGAAATCGGGTGGAGCAAAAACCGGTTTAAAAACCATTTCTGCTGCGCAAGTGGCGGCAGCGGCCAAAAAATCGGATTTTTTCAAAACCAACACCTTCGGCGAATCTGTTTTACGGAACGACAAGGGCAAAGTGATTGCTAAACGCGACATGAACACGTTGAAACGCAGAGACAACCAGGAAGAGATAAAACGCTACGAACCAGAAACTCAACGCTCCATTTTAGATATGACAGAAACATCCACCGGACCAAGTTACCGCTACAGCGACGAAGAATTAGCCGAATTCAAAAACATCATTTTGGGCAAATTAGAAAAGGCCAAAGCTGAGTTGCAGTATTTGCAGAACGTGATTATGCGTAAAGACCAAGGAGGCACCGACGATACAGAAAACAAGTTCCAAAATATTGATGACGGAAGTGCTTCGATGGAACGGGAACAGCTAAACCAGTTGGCTAGTAGACAAATTACCTTTATTAGTCACTTAGAACAAGCCATGGTGCGTATTGAAAATAAAACCTATGGTATTTGTCGCGTTACAGGCAAATTGATTGATAAAAATCGTTTACGTGCTGTGCCCCATGCCACCTTGAGCATTGAGGCTAAGAATGCAAAAAACGGAAATTAATATTCTAATTCACTTCAAAAGCCGGTCGATATGACCGGCTTTTTTTATGGGTGATTATCCTATCTTTGCGAGGTTCGCATGAAACATCTTCCCAACATCATTACCCTGGGTAATTTATTTTGTGGCTGTTTGGCCATAGCCTTTATTTTGAGGGCCCAACCCTATGTAAACGACGATCAATATTGGGTAGTTGCTACTACACAAGCCTATTATGGTAGTTTACTGATTGGCTTGGCTGCCCTGCTCGATTTATTTGATGGCATGGCCGCTCGTTGGCTGGGTGTTTTTTCGCCTATTGGCAAAGACCTCGATTCGTTGGCCGATGTAGTTTCGTTTGGCGTAGCCCCATCTATGATACTGATGCAAATGTTGTGGGCGGCTTGGATTCAAAAACCCAATGCCATGGATGTATCGATATTAGCTATGAGTCCGGCTTTTTTTATTGCCTGTTTTGCCGCTTTGCGTTTAGCCCGATTCAATACATCGACCCCTACAACGTCGTTTTTTACCGGTGTGCCGGTTCCGGCAATTGGTTTATTGGTGGCTTCATTTCCCTTAATCAACTTGTACAATCCTTTGCAACTAGGAACAGCGATGCAAAACCCGTGGTTGTTATACGGTATCATTGCTGTGCTTTGTTGGTTGATGGTTAGTAATATCAAGCTGTTCACGTTTAAGCTTAGTGGTTTTTCGTGGCATGCCAACAAAGCCCAATATAGTTGGTTGGCGCTAAGCTTAATTGCCTCGCCTTTTTTAGGGGTCCTCACCATTCCGTTTGCATTTATTCTTTACATTATTTTATCTGTCACGTTCAATACTGCGCAATCATGATTTTCACTGTACACATCACCATTATGCCCCTTACCGAATTGCTCGACCCGCAAGGCAAAGCCGTTCATGAAAGTTTAAACAAGTTAGGATTAGGAAGTATTCAAGATGTTCGCATTGGCAAACAAATAGACTTGAAGATTGAAGCCACATCGAAAGAAGAAGCGCTTCGTATGGCCGATGAGGCCTGTAAGAACATGTTGTATAATCCGGTAATGGAGCAATACAGCATTACTTCGGCCAATTAATAGCTTATTTGCCACATTCCATTAAATCAGCCAAATTGGTTGAGGCAAATCAATAGGTATGTTTCAATTTTATGGCGTGCGCTTATGTTGGCATTCGCCCATACTTTAATTGCGGTGATCGGCTCCCCAAAACAATTTAGATTGAAGGGTATGAAGGAAATTTTGTCCTTCCAAACGAATTAAATTGATTTCAAAATCTTCCTTGCGAACAGCAAACGAAATGGTATTATCAACAATTTCGGAACGAGCATCGAGGGTGCACAAATAATGTTTCGCACGGCCTTCGATTTCGAAGGAAATAATACTGCTATTGGAAACAATAATTGGACGAACATTTAAGTTGTGTGGTGCCACGGCTGTGATAACAAAGGTATCGGCCTGTGGAAATATAACCGGTCCACCACAACTGAGCGAATAACCGGTTGATCCTGTTGGTGTAGACACAATAATACCATCGGCCCAATACGTGCATAAAAACTCGCCATTCAAATAGGCATGTATTTTAATGAGCGAAGAGCTATCGTTCCGATGAATAGAAAAATCGTTGAGTGCGTATGGACAATGGCCAAATAAAGGCTGACTGGCTTCTAAGTGAATTAA
Source organism: Chitinophagaceae bacterium (assembly GCA_044349815.1). Taxonomy (GTDB): domain Bacteria; phylum Bacteroidota; class Bacteroidia; order Chitinophagales; family Chitinophagaceae; genus OLB11. The sequence continues at coordinate 3,573 of JBIKQE010000046.1, forward strand.
AGAACGAGGGTCAAGAATGTAAGCGCCTTTTATTAAAGAATCGATAGCGAATTGCAAATCGGAGGCTTGGGTTGCAGCCAAAAATCCTAAACGACCGAGGTTGATACCTAATACAGGAATATCAAGCCGACCAACATGAGTTACTACATCGAGCATGGTACCATCGCCACCTAAACTCAATAAAAACTTTACCCGCGACGATAATGGATTTTGATAGGAAAATGTTTCAACATTACTAGGCAAGCTAATCACCTCATTCAAGCGCGTTGCAAACTCATCGTAAAAAACGGGAACAATTTGATGGGCATGCAATAAATCCAACAAGGTTTGGAATACAGGAACATCATCCTGATCGAAGGCTCTGTTATATAGGGCAATGTGCATGCTTATTCTTTAATGGCATGTAAAAATAACCCATTTTCGCCTAAATGGTTGAAACTATACTCAATACGGAGGCGGGCGTAGTAGGAAATCAGAATATCGAATCCGATGCCATAACCCGTCATAAGGCGATTGTTTAGCGATTGTCTTAACGCAGGCGTTTCGTACACCCATCCTACATCGTTAAACGCTTTGGCATAAATCCGTAAGGGTATGTAGGTCATTAAAGGAATGGCACGTTGTTTAAACACCTTATTGACGATTTGGTAGCGTATGCCATTTCGAACGAGGGCAAAATGCGAACCATCTACCACATAATATTCATACCCACGCACATAGCTCGATTGAAAGCCGAGTGCGCGATTGAAATAATAGGGCACCTTATTGGCTACCGACAAACGGGCTTTGGCATTCAGCGCCCACGACCACCGATTTTTTATTTTAAAATATACCCCCCCTTCCGAATACCATTGCATTTGCACGTTATTGCCACGATCATTCCATTGACGAATGGTCACTTTGCCTTTCCATTCTTTTCCTTCCGTAGGGTAAACCCGCGCATCGGTTTTGTTGTAATGCCAAGCATATTGGAGTTCCAACCATCGTAACGACTTGCCCCCGCCTAAATAATTCGGATTCAGCGTGTAGAAATCGTTGCTGATTCGGCTCTGATTATAACTGAATACCACGTCGTGAACTGTTGCATAGCCACCTCGATAACTGGCACCAAGCCTTGCTTGAAAATTTTGATAGGGGTAAACTTCGTTGGTATAAAACAACAGTTTGTTGTTGAAGGTGGTATAGAAATTTTCTCTGCCGGTAGCGTAAGTAATGCCGGCATTCAACCCTATCGTCATAGCCTTGTTTACATAAGGCACCCGATAAGCCAAGTTGAACAATTTATTGTACCCAACTTGAACCAACAAGTTGATACGTTCGTCGCGGCCGCGGAAATTGACACGCGTTAGTTCAAACCCAATATTGGTTCGGCTAAAATCGTGTTGTTGCTCTACCCACCAAACATTAAAGTTTCTGTCGGCCAAACTAAAAATGGGTTTAGGTAGCCAAAACAAAACTTCGCGCAAGGCAAAATGCAAATCAACACAGGTATCATCTTGATAAGGTGCGCTCGCTTCAACAATAGAAAACAATTGCATGTTGAGCAAACGAGTTCGGTTGGCTTGAATCACCTCCTCCAATTCGGCAGTACGAATAAATTCGCCGGGCTGAACAGTTAATTCGCGAAGCAAAATAAACGACCGTGTGGTTTTATTGCCTTCAAACGTAATGAAGCGGATACGCTTTAACGAAGTGTCGTTCAACGATGAGGTAACGTTTTGTGCCATTGCCCATTGCGTTAGGCATACAAACACAATTCCTACAAACCAGCGGCAATATGATGAAGAAAATAATTTAATCATATTCGCTAGCGGTTCCAGGCAAAAATTGAAAGACCATCGCGATAGAGTACATAAATGCGATTGCGTTCTAAACGAACTTGCAAAACAGCCTCAGGGTTAGGAAGCAAGCGGCGTTCTTCGTGTAATGAGCGCGTATGATACGACACCAAGTAAGGTGCTTGATAATACACCAGATAATCGTTAAAAAATTGAACCGCTTTTGTTTGAATTGGGTAGCGGAGTTTAAACAACCCGTATTGGTCGAAAACAAAAACACCTTGAATAGAATCGACTAAAAATAAACGACGATCTTGTTCTACCAGAAAACAGGGATTTAATGTTTCATCAAACACATTGCGTAAGCCCGTTTTAAAACGAACTTGGGGTTGATCATCCACTTTTAACAACTCGCCTGTTCCCGGATCGTAGGTCCAACATTGCGCATCGGCCGAGTTGGCAATAATGGGTGCATTAAACACACCTAAACGGTTTAAGTTAAAACTGCTTTTTACACTGGTTTGATTATCCAAAATCACAACTTGTCCGTACTGTGCATAATATAAAATTACCCTAAGTGGATTAGTAGCATCGATATGGGTGAGTACCCCTTTTTGCACTTGATTAAAGAAACCAATACTATCGCCCCGGGCATTTAAACGGAGTACCGATTGGTCGTTCATTACCAAATAGGCGTTACCCAGAGGGTCGGTTGTAAAAAGGCGGGCTGTAATAGGAATGTGTCGTAACAATTGCAACGAATCGGCCCCCTTCACCGAAGTACCGAGCCAAAGAAAACTCAGCAACCCAAGTAGGTAACGATTCATGCATTAAAACTTAGCGGAGGGTAGAATAGCTTCCGGTGCGTAATACACGCCAATCGAGGCCGCCTGTTTCGCTAATAAAGAGGCCTTCGTCGGTAGCTGCAAATAAATATTTACGAACTACATCGGTACGATAAATGATGCGTTTGCCTTCAACATAGCTCACTTTGGTTGACCATGGCATACCGGCACCGGCGGTATTGAAAAAGAAATTGGCCCCATCTAAACGGTATAATCCGCCACTGTCGATACCTACATAAAAATTATCGGAGAATTCAGGTTGGTTGGCAAATAAGATTTTGCGTTTTTTAGGGATACCTGAAATGGTGGCCCAATCGGTTCCAAAGTTAGTGCTGTAAAAAATACCATTTCTACCGTTAAAGTCAACGGCAAATAAGGTATCGTGCGATTTTGACACATACCACGTGGTGGTATCGGTTGGCAAATCATTCACGCCATCTTGCGCTACAGCAGCCCATTGACCACCGGGAGCTTTTACAAACTGATTCGTAGAATCGACCATTAAATACATGGTACCATTGTCGGTTAGCGTTACCGAGGTGGGCATTTCGCCCGGAGGGAAAGGTGTGGCCCAATTAGTTTCCGCAGTAAATGTCTTTCCTAAATCGGAACTCACTTCTACCCCATTTTTTACACAGATGTATACTTTGCGTTCGGTTTTATTGTACAAGCCGGTATTGGGTAAATAATACTTGTAAAAAGCATCCATGAATGGAATTACATTTTGGTTGCACACCTTAAACGACTGCCCATCATTGTCGCTTACGTACAAATTTTCTTTTAAGTACAACAAATTCGAATCGGCTACAATAATTTGACGCACACACGAATTGTCGGTGGGGAATAGGTTGTTGAAATACAAGCCATCGTTGGTTTTATGCATAGTGCCATAAAACCCGCCAATAAACAGGGTATAAGGCGTTTTTACCGTTCCGGAATTATCTACTTGGTTGTATTTTTTACACGATGTGCCTAGTAATGTAAAGGCAGCAACAAAAAGGAGAAGATAGCGACGCATGATGATGTATAATTTACTATTTCGCCCAACAATAGGTTGGCCGATAACAGAGACGCTAATATAAAGCAAAATGTTGAGAATGGGCCAAAATTAGGGATGTACCCTCAAAAAAAAGCTATCTTTGCACCCTATACTAAATACTTCTTTAGGCCCAAAAAAGGCTCTAAAACCGATACCCGAACCATGAAAATCAGCTTTCACGGCGCCGCCCGCACAGTAACCGGCTCAAAACACCTCATCGAAACCAACAAAGGCACCCGTATTCTGCTTGATTGCGGCTTGTTTCAAGGCCTTGGCGAAGACACATTGGCCATGAATACCCACTTTGGATTTGATCCGGCCCAAGTAGATGTGGTTATCTTATCGCATGCCCACATCGACCATTCAGGCTTACTGCCTAAACTTGTGAGTGAAGGCTTTAAAGGTAAAATATATTGCACCCCCGCCACCGCCGATTTAGCGAAGGTGTTGCTGGCCGATTCTGCCTTCATTCAAGAATCGGATGTGGCCTTTGTGAACAAACGGCGCAAAGCTAAAAACCTAGCGCCCATTGAGCCCCTTTATACCATCGACGATGCTCAAAAAGTGTTTCCGATGTTTGAAGAAGTCCCCTACCGACAACGCACTGAAATTAATTCTGAAATTGCGTTTGAATTTACCGATACGGGCCATATTTTAGGCAGTGCCGCGGTGCATGTAGATATTTATGAAGATGGCAAGAAACAACGCATCACTTTCAGTGGCGATGTAGGTCGTTACCGCGATATGATTTTGCGTTCGCCGGAAACCTTCCCCCAATCCGATTACATTATTATTGAAAGCACCTATGGCGATTCCTTGCACGATGATGTTCGGGGCACCGAAGAACAGCTATTGAAACACATTGTTGAAACATGCCTCGAAAATAAAGGCAAACTCATTATTCCTGCCTTTAGTGTTGGGCGCACGCAAGAAATACTATACAGTTTAAACAAGCTCGAAGAACAAGGCCGGTTGCCCCATTTGCCCTATTTAGTTGATAGTCCGCTTTCGGTTAAAACCACCGAAATCATCAAACAACACAGTGAGCTGTACAACGATGAAATTCAGCATTTAATGCAAACCGACAAAGAACCATTTAACTTCAGGGGATTGCAATTTATTACTGATGTTATAGATTCAAAGGCCTTGAACGAAATGCATGTACCGATGGTTATTATCTCAGCCTCGGGCATGGCGGAAGCCGGCAGGGTGAAGCATCATATTATGAATAACATCGATAATCCGCATAATCGGATCTTGCTTACCGGCTATTGCGAACCCCATTCCTTGGGAGCTAAATTGATGCGTGGCGATAAAACCGTTCGAATTTTTCGTGAAGAATATGAAGTGAAAGCCACGGTGGCACAAATTCGGAGTATGAGTGCCCATGCCGATTACGACGATTTATGTCAGTTTCTCGCTTGCCAAGAGCCCCACTTAGTTCGTAGCTTATTTATTGTTCATGGCGAACCGGATGTAATGGACGAATTTCAACGCCGCATGGAAAAGAAAGGCTTTAAAGATGTTGTTTGTCCGGCCATGCATCAAATGATTACCCTCGACTAAGTCCACTTTGGCATTTTCTCATCCTTTCGTATTAATCCGCTTATTTTTGCCCCTATGAAGTTTCGTGATGTTTTACTGGTTGTGATATTAGTTTTGTTGGCCGACCAAGCCAGTAAGATTTACATCAAAACACATTTTTATTATGGCGAAGAATTGCCGGTACTCGGCACTTGGTTTCGTTTGCATTTCATTGAAAACGAAGGCATGGCCTTTGGCATGAAATTTGGCGAACATTACGGCAAATTATTTCTCACTTTATTTCGTTTGTTGGCCGTAGCGTGGGGCTTTTATTACATTAAAACCACGTTGATTCGTGAAAAATACCACAACGGATTAATTCTATGCGCCTCCTTAATTTTAGCCGGAGCCTTGGGCAATTCAATAGATAGTGTGTTTTATGGCAAAATATTTTCGGCAAGCAGTTTTCACATGGCGCATTTTGTTCCTTGGGGACAAGGCTATGCCGATATGTTTCATGGTCGGGTGGTTGATATGCTATACTTTCCATTACTAACAGGCACTTGGCCTTCCTGGATGCCTATTTGGGGTGGCGATGAATTCGAATTTTTTCGCCCGGTATTTAACATAGCCGATACCGCTATTTCGGGTGGCGTAATTAGTATTTTAGTTTTTCAAAAAAAATTCCTTCCGCCTGCGGTTGAACAGGTTTCGGACCCTGAAATTCCGCCAACCGCTTCTTAAACCATTGCTTATGAGCTTGCGTATACTATTGGTTGTATGCTTACATGCATTGGCGCAAGGCAATGCCTTGCAAGCCCAATCGGTTTTTCCTAAACGCAATTACCCTACCCATTATTTTATCAATCCGGTAGATACCGCTTTTTCTATTGTGGGGAATTTTGGCGAATGCCGCCCCAATCATTTTCATTCAGGCATTGATATTCGGACCAATGGCGAAGAAAACCATCGTGTTATGGCCGCGGCCGATGGGTATGTAAGTAGAATTAAAATTGAACCGGGTGGTTTTGGCAATGCCTTGTACATCACCCACCCGAACGGTTACACCAGCGTATATGCCCACCTGAACCGATTTAGGAACGACCTTGAAAAACTAGTTCGTGATGAGCAATACCAAACACGCTCGTGGCGGCAAGACATTATTTTAAAACCCAATCAATTTCCTGTTCAACAATCCGATTTTATAGCCCTAAGTGGCAATACCGGCTCTTCGCAGGGGCCACACGTCCATTTTGAAATACGGCATACGTTAACAGAAGCCCCTTTAAATGGCTTATTATTTTTTCCGCAGTATGCCGATACAATTGCACCCCGCTTGTACCAATTAGCAACATACCGTGGCGATAAGTCGATATACCAACAATCACCCGTTATTTACAATTTAAAAGCAAACATCAATGGTGCGTATAAATTACCAAACGATACTATAAACGTAAATACCGATTTCTATCTTGGTTTTCGGGCCGACGATTTTAGTCAGGTAGCTACCGGCACCTTAGGTGTTTACGAAATGCAATTGTATGTAGATAATCAACTGTATTTTGCTTGGCAGTTAGATAGTATTTCGTATACAGTAACCCGGTACATGAATGCCCATGCCGATTACCCAACGCGCAAACAAAGCAAAGGTTGGTTCCAATTGGCCCATCGTTTACCGAACGATCGCTTACCTATTTATTTGAATGCGAGTGGCAATCAAGGGCGCATCAACATCTTACCGGGTCAATATCGCAACATCCGTTTAGTTTGTTTTGATGCCGCCATGAATAAAAGCACCCTGCAATTTGTAGCGCATGGTTATTCGCCTACTAACAACAAAACAACATGCGTAAATGCATTTAAGGCTGGCCAAGCTAACCGGCTTGAAAATGCATGGATGAGAGTAGAACTCAACGACCAAGCGTTATACGACGATGTCTGTTTCCGATCTTCCATAAGCTTGAATCAACAAAGCAAGGAGTATCGCTTTCGGGTGCACGATGCCGACTTGCCCTTACATACAGCCATGCGCTTGTATTTGAAACCGCGCAAACCCATTCCCGATTCACTTTCACAATACATCTGTGTAGTGCGTATTGATGGGCGGCAACGCCATGGCCAATTGGCCAATTGGGCAAACAATCGGGTTGAAGCCATTGTAAAAGAGGCCGGCGACTACGAAATTGCTATTGATAAAACACCGCCTCGCATTGCATCGACTATAAAAAATGGTGATAGAATCAACGAACGAGAGCCACTTAGTTTTGTAATTACCGACGAAACAACTTCGGTAAAAAAAGCAGAAGCATATGTTGATGGACAATGGCTTCGGTTGGTACAACAAGGAAATCGGTTTTATTATGAACTCGATACTTACTTCCCTCCGGGGAAGCACACCTTGCGCATCACCGCCGCCGACGAAAACAACAACATGGCCTCACAAAATTTTATTTTAGAACGTTAATATTATATCATGAGCAACCCATTACAAGCAGGCAGCAAAGCCCCCGCATTCTCGCTTAAAAACCAAGATGGCAAGAAAGTAAGCTTAAAAGATTTCAAAGGGCACAAATTGGTTTTGTTTTTTTATCCAAAAGACATGACTCCTACGTGCACCGTAGAGGCTTGTAATTTGCGCGACAACTACAGTGCTCTGCAAAAGCAAGGCATTCATGTACTTGGAATTAGTCCCGACGATGAAACCTCCCACACCAAATTCATTGGTAAGCACGAATTACCTTACCCCTTATTGGCCGATCCGGAACAAAAGATGTTAACCGACTATGGCGTTTGGGGCGAAAAAAGCATGTATGGTCGTAAGTACATGGGTGTACTTCGCACCACCTTTTTAATTAATGAAGATGGTAAAATACATGATGTAATTTCAAAAGTGGAAGCTAAAAATCATGCGGCTCAAATTTTAAAAGTGTGGGGACTGAAATAAACATATCGGATATCCGCATTCGTCCAAAATCGTATTTAGCTCGCATGGCGGCTTGGGTAATGCGTGCCCCATCTTGCGCATTGGTCTTAGGCCGAACCATTCATTTATACGGCGCCGACATTTCCGAATTAACCACCAATCGGGCATGGATGAATCATGAATTAGCCCACGTTGCCCAATACCGTCGGTACGGTTTCATGCCGTTTATTTTTCGTTATATTTGGTACAGCATACGGTTTGGATATGGCCGAAATCCGCTCGAAATAGAAG
>JBIKQE010000245.1:0-3395 GCA_044349815.1 Chitinophagaceae bacterium
TTTTGCTATCGACACGCTTGGCCCGTAACAGTTTTGGCCCTTTCGAATGGGTAGCCCAAGTGCATCAGATTGTAGCCATGTTTCTTGCTATGGCCCTGGTTGGGAGTTTGTTTTTGGTGCGTGGCCGCCGATGAGGCCTATAAAGTAGCTTTTTATCGCTTTTTTGTTGTATTTTTATCGCATTAACGCCCTTCTGTATGCGCTGGATTTTGTTTCTCTTTCTATTCGCCATAGGCATTACGATTGCACCATCGACCTATGCGCAGCCAATTCCCCCCAATTGTCCACCGTCTTTATCGGCAGGGTACACTCTCTCGGGCGATTCTGTTTCTTTTTGCCAAGATGGTGTGAATTTGAATATTACCCCGAACTCAACCCTGAAAGCAACCGATTCCTATTCTGTTGCTCAGATTCCCTATAATCCGTATCCTTGGGTAGGTGCCAACCAACTCTTTGTAGGTGTAGATGATATTTGGAGTGGCATAGTTCCCTTGCCATTCCCGTTTTGTTTTTTTGGACAGAAATACAATGCCGTGGTTATTGGTGCCAACGGGCAAGTTGGTTTCGACTTGTCGCAGGCCGGTTTATTCAATGCATGGTCGTCGAATGGAATCATTGCCCCGGCCAGTAATGCGGCCATGAATAACACCATTATGGTACCTTATCATGATGTTGATCCTTCCATACCTTATGCCGGGAAAAATATCACTTGGGATATTTATGGAACCGCTCCATGCCGTTATATGGTAATATCGTGGGACAGTGTACCGATGTTTTCTTGCAATAATTTACTGGTTTCACAGCAAGTGGTTTTATTTGAGTCTACTTATTTAATCGATATCAATATTAAAAATAAGCCGGTTTGTGCGGCTTGGAACGGAGGGGTGGCTCATCAGGGTATACAAAACGCCAATGGTACCATCGCTTTTATGGTACCCGGCCGCAATGGTACTCAATGGACAGCCAACAACAACAGTTACCGTTTTACGCCATCCGGCTTTAACGCAAGCAATCTGTCTTATGTGTGGAAAGAAGTACCCGGAGGAACGGTATTGGGAACTGGACCTACCTTGTCTTTTTTTCCGGGAGCCAATACCCAGGTAACGGTTGATATGCAAGTGATTACGGATTGCGATACCATTCCTGCGGCCATTCGAGATACCATTAATTGTATTGTAACAGGTGCGGTAACAGCCGGATTTACTCCGGAAATTCATTTGGGTTGCGTGAAAGACACCGTGAAGTTTATTAATACCAGTGTGACCAATACGCCGGGCACCCCAACCTATACTTGGACTTTCGGCGATGGAACGAGCTCCATTGGTACTAGTCCAACCCATGTGTATCAAACACAAGATACGTTCCGAATTCGTTTGATTGCAGCCTCCAATGGTTGCTTAGATACGTTTGAAGTTGTTATTGATTTAAGGCACCCTGTAATTGCTAATTTTTCAACCGATAAAGATTCGGTGTGCTTGAACGATGTTCCCCATTTTCAGGCAACCAGTATTTCGTTCCCGCCACCGCCCAATGGTTTATTGAGTTGGTACTGGGGCGATGGTAACCAGCAAATCAACGGACCAACTTCGTTACAACATACGTATCAATTTCCCGGAACCTATACCATTTCGGTGGTGGTAACCGATACCTTAGGTTGTAAAGACACGGCTAGCTTATCGGTTTATGTAGGAGACCCTGCTTTTGTTGACTTCACCATGTCGGATAATTCGGTGTGTGTGGGCGATCCGGTTTTCTTTATCGATACCTTGTCGTCTACGGCTAGTGGTTGGTTATGGAATTTTGGCGAGAAGCAATTGGCCAATGTACACAATCCAACATTTACATGGTCTGCCCCTTCGGTGAATCAATCTGTAACCTTAACGGGCTATTTCCCAGCTTGTCCCGACCAAACCATAACGAAAAATATCACCATTAACGCCTACCCAATCGTGAATTTAGGTCCCGATACATCGTATTGCCCGGGTTTAACGTCGTCTATTTTATTGAGTAACTTGAATAATGTGTCGGGCACCTCGGGATTATTGTGGAATACCGGTTCAACAGCAAGCAGTATTGCGGTTACCCAAGCGGGCCGATATTGGTTAAAGGTGACGGATGGGGAGTGTAGCACCACCGATTCAATTCGCATTGATCGGGATTGTTACATCAATATTCCGAATTCATTTTCGCCCGATGGGGATGGCTTGAACGATTTCTTTTTCCCTCGCGATCTCTTAAGCAGTGGATTACGAGACTTTTCAATGACCTTGTACAACCGTTGGGGCGAGAAGGTATTTTACACCACCACCCTTGATGGACGTGGTTGGGATGGCAAATTGGATGGAGTAGCTCAAAGCACCGGGGTCTATGTTTACGTTATCGAGGCGGAATTCATCAACAACCTGAAAAAGACGTTTCAGGGGAATGTTACCCTTATTCGATAGCATATTGCCTTTAAGAAAGGGTACTTGACCTGATTTTTTCTGTTTTTCAACGATTCTATGCTTATTTTCGTCTTTCAAGCGGAAAAAAAAGCCATATGCGTTTATTACAATATTCTTTGCTCCTTTCAATAGGGTGTTTCTTGTTTTTAACAGGAAAAGCAGCACCCGGCAAAATCGATTTTATCGAAAACAAAGGTCAATGGGAATACCCCGTTAAATTCAAAGCCGATTTAGCCGGTGGACATATCTTCTTCACGCCCCATTCATTCAGGCATGTTTATTTTAATTTGAATGATATTGATCGTATTCATGAATTAAAACATGAACGTGGTGTATCTGCTTACAATGAAAAAGTAGATTGTTATGCTTACGAAGTTCGCTTTGTAAATGGGCAGGCTACCTCGCTGCAAACCGAACAGAAGAAGGTGAATTATTATAATTACTTTATCGGTAACGATGCCAAACGTTGGGCAGGTGGTGTTTCGGCCTATGGCGCTGTTCAATACAATAATGTATATCCCGGTATTGATGTAAAAGTCTACTCTTCGGCCGATGCCTTTAAATATGATGTGTTGGTTGCGCCACAAGCGAATCCGGCTCAGTTTAAATTAGCCTATGTTGGTGCAAAGCCTCGTTTGGCGGCTAACGGTAATTTGCAAATTCCGGTTGGTTTCACGCAAGTAGAAGAAATGAAACCGTATTCGTATCAATGGATAGATGGCAAGCAAGTTGAAGTGCCGTCGGCCTATGCAATGAACGCTCAAGGAGAAGTTTATTACGAGTTCCCGCAAGGCTATAACAAGGCCTATGCGTTAGTTATCGACCCTACCTTGGTTTTTGCTACATACAGTGGTTCAAGCGCTACAACCTTCGGCTTTAGTGCTACCTACGATACATTAGGTAGTTTATATGCTGGTGGCGAATGCTTCAATGTGGGCTGGCCTACCACCG
>JBIKQE010000246.1:0-3388 GCA_044349815.1 Chitinophagaceae bacterium
AGCTCCATCGTTAGCAACACATCGTTTATGCACAACACAAAAGCTCCGTAGGAGCGGCACATCGTTAGCAATAATTCAGTGAGGGTTCATGGGTTAGCTCCGTAGGAGCGGCACATCGTTAGCAAAACATCGTCGATCAACCCAACCGTGAGCTCCGTAGGAGCGACACATCGTTGACATTACTTTATTCCGCGCTTTTTCTATTGCAAGTGACGTAAAAAAATAGATGAAGAAAGAATCAGAAGCTGAAGAAATAGCCCCGATTGTAGTGGAAAGCCGCCCCGCCTTGGGCGGGGCGCTTGGAACGAAAAGCGGGACGATAGCTCAATAATGCGATGATGATGCGCTTCGAAAAAAAATACGGCATAAGCAAAGGCGAAGCGAAGGGCATAACAAAACCGATTTACTTGATTACCTTTGTGGCGCTATGAAAGTGACGGATCATATTCAACAGGCTGCCGGGAAGACCTTGTTTTCGTTTGAAATTCTGCCCCCGGTGAAAGGAAAAAGTATCGAATCGATTTTTAATATGTTGGACCCCTTGATGGAGTTCAAGCCCTCGTTTATTAATGTAACGTATCACCGTTCGGAGCAAACGTATCGGAAGAAAAACGATGGTACGTTTGATCGGGTGGATATTCGGAAGCGCCCCGGCACGGTGGGTATTTGCGCCGCTGTTATGAACCATTACGATGTGGATGCCGTGCCGCATTTGATTTGTGGTGGCTTCTCGAAAGATGAAACCGAGAATGCCCTGATTGATTTGAATTTCTTGGGCATCGATAATGTATTGGCGCTTCGTGGCGACCCGCCCAAAAACGAAAAATATTTTGCTGCCGACCCGAATGGGCACCATTATGCGGTGGATTTGGTGAAGCAAATTGAACACATGAACCGTGGCATTTACCTCGAAGATGAAATTGCCAATGGCGTGAATACCGACTTTTGCATTGGCGTGGCCGGCTACCCCGAAAAACATTATGAGAGTCCGAACCCCGAAATTGATATGATGTTTTTGAAACAGAAAATTGACGCCGGGGCCGATTATATCACTACCCAGATGTTCTTCGACAATGCCAAATACCACGCGTTTGTGAAGCAATGTCGCGATTTTGGGATTACGGTGCCAATTATTCCCGGACTCAAACCCATTTCGAGCAAAAAACAATTAACCGTTATTCCGTCGATATTTCATGTAGATATGCCCACCGATTTGGCCAATGCGGTAATGAATGCCAAAAACGATGCCGAGGTGGAAAAAGTGGGCGAAGAATGGCTTTTACAGCAATCGCGCGATTTGATGGCGGCCGGCGCCCCGGTGATTCACTATTACACACTCGGCAAACCGCGTATGGTGTATAATGTGATGAAGGAACTGGTATAAAATGGGAGCGAGAGCGAAGAGCGGGTGCTGAAGCGGGTTCGAGAGCGGGAACTGTGGCCCAAATAACTAAACTTATACTTTAGTAGTGAAACGATTATGACTTGTGGACCAATTTAATCCTGTAATTCTGTAATTCTATAATCCTGTAATCCTGTAATTCTTTAATCTTATCATCGTGCTATCATTCACGAATCATTATATCCACATCCTGAATATCCTGCAAAATATTAAGAAAACTTACATACCTTTGCACCCGAATTTACCCTTAATTCCACACTATGTCTGGTCAACTGAAAGAAGTTCGTCTCCGTATTAAATCGGTGGGTACAACCCAACAAATCACGAAAGCCATGAAAATGGTGAGTGCTGCCAAATTACGTCGCGCCCAAGATGCCATTACCCAAATGCGTCCGTATGCCGAAAAATTGCAGGAAATGCTCAGCAATATTATGGACGGTGTTGATGCGTCGCTTTCCGGTGGACTCAACGTGGTGCGCCCGATAGAAAAAGTATTGTTCATTGTAATCACCTCCGACCGTGGCTTGTGTGGTGCCTTCAATGCCAACTCTATCAAATTGGCCAAAAGCGTTATCAATTCGAAATACGCCGCTCAGCACGCTAAAGGAAACGTACACATTTTACCTATCGGTAAAAAAGGATATGAGAATTTCCAACGCAATGGTTTTACCTTGATTGACAATTATTGGAATTTGTTTACCAACTTGAATTTCGATAGTGTGAAGAACGTAGCCGAATTCGCTCGCAAAGCCTTTGTCAATAAGGAATACGATCGCATTGAATTGGTTTACAGTCAGTTCAAAAACGCCGCCTCGCAAGAGTTTGTGTGCGAACAACATTTACCGATTCCAAAATCGCAGCACACGGCCAAAGGCAACAACGATTTCATTTTCGAGCCGAACAAAGAAGTGTTGGTGGCTGAATTGATGCCGAAAATCTTGAACACACAAATTTATAAAGGCATTTTGGACAGTCACGCTTCGGAGCACGGTGCGCGTATGACCGCGATGGATAAAGCCACAGAGAATGCCGAAGAGATGTTGCGTAGTTTGCGTATTTCGTACAACCGCGCTCGTCAAGCTACCATCACTACCGAGTTGACCGAAATCGTAAGTGGTGCAGCAGCCCTCGAAGGATAATTTATCGTTTCTGCCGTTCAGGCCTATTCACCCCCAAGACAATCCGCACTTGGCCGCTATTATTCGTGCGGGCATTATTGATATGGGTGTTCCTACGCAAGGAACTGCCTACAGCGACCCTACCACCGATCATTTATTTGAATTATTTCAAACACCGGGCGCCTATTACCATGTATGTGTTTCCGATGATCACGAGGTGATGGGCGGTTGCGGTGTTTATCCAACACCCGGATTACCCAAGGGCTGTGCCGAAATGGTGCGCTTCTTTTTAAAGCCTTCTGCACAGGGACGAGGTTTGGGTTACCGCCTGATGCGCACCAGTATCTACACGGCACAAACCTTGGGCTATTCTCAATTATACATTGAAACCTTCCCTGAAATGAAAGCCGCCGTGCATTTATACGAACAGGCCGGCTTTGAATATCTACCGAAAGCCATGGGGAATAGCGGACATCCGGCGTGTACGGTGTGGATGATGAAAGGGATATAAATTGTTTCTCCGCAACGTCACTCGTCACTTTCGCTTAAAGTTCCTCGCTGAGTCTCCTGAAAGGGACTCAGCGAATGTCAAGTTCTCCGCTGAGTCCCCTGCGGGAGACCTCAGCGGGGAAAATATGTTTCTCCGTATCGTCACTCGCCCATTTCGCTTAAAGTTCCTCGCTGAGTCTCCTGAAAGGGACTCAGCGAATGTCAAGTTCTCCGCTGAGTCCCCTGCGGGAGACCTCAGCGGGGAAGAAAAGTCCCCTGCGGGAGACCTCAGCGGGGAAGAAAAGCCCCCTGCGGGAGACCTCAGCGGGGAAGAAAATATTTTATGTTGCGGTGATAAAAAAACTATACCTCCCGCTGC
>JBIKQE010000247.1:0-3385 GCA_044349815.1 Chitinophagaceae bacterium
TGCGTACATCGGCGTTCTCGGTGAGTCCCTCGATGGCTATTTGCCCGGCGTAATTACTTGGCACCGGGTTGGGGAACACGCGAATGTTGTTGACGTTTTTAGCACCTTCGGTGGCTTCGGCACGGTAGGCCATGAGTCCGGCGTTGGTGGCTATAAATACGTCGCCGGTGGTTGGGTGCACCACAATTTTATTGATTTCGTTGGCCGGGAGGGGGCTATTTTCTTTGGTGAAGCGATGTATGATTTTTTCGCCATCGTCGCTAATGAGCCATACGCCGTTGTTGGTACCAATCCATTTGTTGTTGGCGCCATCTACGGCAATGGTTTTTACGAGTTCGCGTTGAAAGAGGAGTCCGGCATTTAAATCGTATTGTACAATTTTTAATTCGGCGTCGCAGCCGCTTGTTGAAAAGGTGCTTTCGGGACAGTTAAAAATAGCGATACCATCGGCGGTGCCTACCCACATTTTTCCGTTTTTGTCTTTGGCAATGCAGTACACTTCGTTGGTGGGTAAATTGCCATAGCCGGCGCCGGTAGTGAGTTTGCGCACTTTATCGTCGTTGGGGTTGTCGATGGAATTATTGTCGTTCAAAACAAACAGACCAATACCACGAGGGGCTACGATCCATTTTTGGTTGGCGTCGTCGATGTCAATTTGGCTCGCACTGCGTTCGCCGCCCGAGTAGGTGAAGCCGAATTTTTGCCACGAGCCATCGGCTTTTTTTACAACCAGTTGTTCGGGGGCGTTGTAGTTGGTCATCCATAAATTAAATTGCTTGTCGAATTTTAAATTCACCACCCGAAAGGCGGTGGGGTCGCCGATGGTAGCTTGGATGTAGCCATTGTCTTTGTAAACCGTTGCTGTATTATCGGGTTTTAATTCGAGCAAGCCGCTACGGAAGGAGGCGGCGTATATATAACCATTGCGGGGATCCACGGCCACATCGGTAATATCGGTTAGGGTATCCATGGCGGTTATACCGGCAAAGCGGTTGAACCAGGTCCAGGTACCGTTGTTGTATTCCGAAAAACCACCTGTATTGAAGGTGTAAATCCAACTGCGTTCGCCACCGGCAGCTACATAAACCTTGTTGTTGTAAACCGACAGGTTGTAGCAATTGTTATCGTAAATAGCATTGGGTCTAAAAATACCGGCTGCGCCGCCTTGCACGCGCGTTATACCTTGCCAATAATCGGCCACCCAATAATCGTTGCCTACTTCAATGGCATCATAGGGATTCACGGTGCTGTTGGAATCGAGTAAAACACCTTGTGCGGTGAATACTTTTACGGCGCGGCCATTGGTATTCGATTCGCACACATAAAACTTGTTTTGCCCTGTGCGTATGCGGCGGATGGTCCACGGACTGCTGTAAATAGCATTTACATTGCCTTGGTTGTAGCGATACAGGAGGTTGCTGGTGCCAACTATCAAGGTATCGTTCATTACAAAGGCATGTTCGGCATTGAGGGTATTGTTGCTTAACATGGCTTGCCAGCGCGACATATCTTGGAGTATGGGGTCGTTGATGGACGCTTTGTACAACCCGTTGTTGGTGGCGGCAATAAGGCTATCGCCCAACAAGGCGAGTGCTTTTACGGCGAGCACGGTCCCATTTTTTTCGAGGGTATAGGTTTCTTTAATTTCGCGGCGGGTAGGGTTTAGCACCACAATGCCAAAGTCGGTAGCGAGGTACATCAAGCCTTGCCGAAAGAGCACTTGGTTGATTTTTTTACTGCCGGTACTGTTCATGTTTTTGATATCGGGCATATTCACCGTGAGGTTATTTTGCCATAAATCGATGTTGCTGTTTTCGTAAACAATCAGCATGTATTGCGAAACGGGGTCGTAGCGGAGGAGGGTGATGTTGATATCGCTGAGTCCGTTGACCTTGGTGTATTGGGTAAAGGCATCGTCGGTGGGCTGATAGCGAAGCAATTGGCGGTTGCCCGACCAAATTTCGCCGTTAACGGCTTCGATGGTTTGCATGGAACTGCACGAAAAATGGCTTTGCCATTGGCCAATAGGCACTACCTGGGCCTGGGCTTGAAACTGCGTTGCAAGGAGAATGAAAACTAGAAAAATGCGCCACATATATATAATCATCGAACGGATAAAAGTAAAGAATATTGCCGAGAGTGGGCGCCTGCCGTTATCTTTGCGGCCGTATGTGGCATCGTTTAGCTGAATTTATGCTTAAATACCGCGTGGCGGTTTTATTGACCCTTATCCTGACCACAGGCATAATGGGTTATTTTGCGTCGAAGGTGCGTATGAGCTACGAAATGGCGAGTGCCATTCCCGAAAATAACCCGAAGTACAAAGATTACGCTGCGTTTAAAAAAATGTTTGGTGAAGACGGTACGATGTTGGTGATTGGTTTCGACCAAAAAAATGCCTTCACCGATTCGTTTTTTACGGCCTGGCAACAATGGCAAACCGAATTGAAAGCCGTGCCGGGGGTGGAATCGATTTTAGGGGTGCCAACTGCAATTCATTTGGTTAAACAAGTGGCGCAAGATTCAACAGGACAAGAACGCTTGATGCCGGTGACCGTTTTTACCGATAGCCTTGCGCTCGATTCAGCGAAAGCGACCTTTTTTAATTTGCCTTTTTACCGAGGTTTGTTATACAACCCGTCAACCAATTCCTACCTCACCGCTGTTTACCTGAATAAAACCATGTTGTTTTCGAAGCAACGGGTGGCCTTGGTGAAAAACATTGTGGCTGTAACGGAAAAGTTTTCGGCGAAAACAGGGGTTGAAATGCATTATTCGGGTTTGCCTTACATACGCACCCAATTTGCTGAAAGCGTGAAGTATGAAATGAATTTAATACTGGCCGCTTCGTTGCTATTAACGGCTGTTATTTTACTGCTGTTTTTCCGATCGTTAAGTGCGGTGTTTTTTTCGATGCTGATTATTGGTGCGGGTGTAGTGTGGGCCATGGGCTTTTTAGGTTTGTTCGACTATAAAATAACTATACTCAGTGCCTTGATTGCCCCTTTGATTGTAGTTATTGGCGTGCCGAATTGCATTTACTTTTTAAATAAATACCATACGCAATATATTATTTATCAGCAACGCGATTTAGCCTTGCGGGGAATGGTGGGCCGCATGGGTATTGTAACACTCTTTACCAATTTAACCGCAGCCATTGGCTTTGGGGTTTTCTATTTTACCGAAAGTAAAGTGTTGAAAGAATTTGGGTTGGTATCGGGCTTGAGTATTACCGCCGTTTTCTTTTTATCGTTGTTTGCCATACCAGTTATTTTTAGTTACCTACCGGCACCCAAAGAACGGCATATGAGGTACCTTGAAAGCAAATCGCTTAGCGCATGGTTGCAGCGTTTTGAAGGATGGGTAATGAACCATAGCAAATGGA
>JBIKQE010000047.1:0-11915 GCA_044349815.1 Chitinophagaceae bacterium
ATCCGGTATTGTAATGGTTTATACACTCGCGCAAGGTTTTAAAACGCCCATCGTGCATATAGGGGCCCGTTAATGCGATATTCCGCAAGGTAGGTGTTTTGAACTTCCCTTCATCGCTCGATACTAAGGTAATTAAATTCCGTCCCTTATCAACGGGGATACTGTCTAAGCCTGTGTTTCTAAATTCAAAGTCGGTAAACGTACTTCCATAGCCGTGGCAATGGGCGCAATCGCCTTTGTCTTCATTCAAATAAACTTGAATTCCTCGTAATTCTTGTTCTGTTAAACTGGTTTTGCCCAATTGCCATTGGTCAAATTTCGAATCGGCCGATAACAAGGTTCGTTCAAACTGTGCAATGGCCTGCATAATATGTTTCGAAGTAATGATATCACTCCCAAATGCTTTTTTAAATAAACTCGGATATTGTGGATGTGCTTGCAATTTCCCCACTACATTCTCCATGGTTTCATGCAATTCGATGGGGTTGGTTATGGGGCCAATTACTTGCGTTTCTAGATCGGCCGCGCCACCATCCCAAAAGAAATTCTTGCTCCAAGCAATATTGAATAAAGGCATCGCATTGCGTTTGCCCGCAATACCATCAATACCCGTGCTGAACGCTAAATTACTGTCTACAAAATAATTGCGCAGTTGATGGCACGACCCACAATTCATGGTATTGTTGGCCGATAAAATATTGTCGTAAAACAATTGCCTTCCCAGAGCCACTCCTTCCACCGTCATCGGATTTGATGGTGGTATGGGTATTGGCGGTAGGGTAGAGGGAATTTGAAGATTATAATGGGTGTGATTATGCCCATCTGAAAACGATGGATCAATTCGGCAAGATGCCAAGGCCAACAAAGCCGCCCCCAAAACAATGTAAAAACCCTGTTTCATGGTACAAATTTACTCGATTCTGACGATACACCGAAAAGGAGTATTTTTATACAAAATAAATTATCTTGAAATCCTTGTTCCGTGTTCTTAGCGCCCTGCGTTCAGTGCTGATGACCTATCCTTTACCCCTGCTGTCTGCTATACTAGCCTTCGTGTTTATTGTGTGGGAAAGCCACGCCAACAATCATTCGGCTCAAGAAAACAATTATTTCAGGGTCAGACTATTTTTAGAGTGCCTCGGCGGCATGTTGCTCTTTTTTGCGGCCGATATCATGGTGCGTTGGCATCAGTTCGATCGGTATAAACAAGTAGGCTTATACCTTACTATTTTTTGTGTGTTGGGTATTCATTTTTATTCCATTAATCCCCTGTTTTTTCAATCAGATGGTGTCTTTTTTTCGCGTTATATCATCTTCTTTATTTGCTATTTTCTTATTCTCAACTTATCGGCCTACATGCATTATGCCAACGATGCCCTGCTTTGGCAATTCAATTACCGACTCCTTATTACTTTGGCACAATCCATAGGATACAGCGTGGTGTTGTTGATAGGTGTTTTGAGTGCGGTTTGGGCTATTGAAAATCTGTTTGGTTTAACCTTTCAATCCCAATGGTATGGCGATATCGTTTTGTTTGTTGTGTTGGTAGTGCACACCATTATTTTTCTCATCTTATTTCCGTCGGCCCCCGCGTTTTTTAAAACACAAACTACCTACCCACAATGGCTTCGTGTATTTGCCCAGTACATTGTATTGCCACTCGTGCTTATTTATGGCAGCTTGCTGTATGTGTATGTACTCAAAATTTTGTTGACTCAAAAAGTTCCTAATGGATGGGTCAGCATACCTATTTTATTATACTCGGCTGCGGGTTTGTTGGCTTTCTCCTTATTGTATCCTATTCAGCACGATCGCGAAAACAAAACGGTATTCAGCTTCATGCGCTATTTCTTTTATACCTTATTGCCTTTACTAACCTTGTATTTTATAGCATTGTGGTTGCGTATTGGTCCCTACGGCATCACCGAAAACCGTTATATTCTCGCCATTTTAGGTATTTGGCTGAGTGCTTTAGCGCTTTATTGGATTTACAAAAAAGACGCACCGTTGATGCTCATTCCGCAAAGCCTCTTGCTGGTTTTGTTTTTTAGTGTGGTGGGCCCGTTGGGAATGTATCAGGTAAGTGAACGCAGTCAATCGAAACGCTTGCATCGCTTATTAAAACAATATCGTTTTATTGAAAACAATCGTTGGTCGTTCAAACGTACATCAACCGATACCATCAGCAGTGCCGATGCCGAATCTATCCGCTCTGTTTTCGAATTCCTGCAAGAACGCGATGCCTTAATGGCCATACACCCATGGCTACAACCCAACGAGCAAGCATGGCTTACCACTCAACTGAAAAATAAGCAATCGAACGAGGCGGTTAAACGTATTCAAATGGCTATGAATATCAGCCCAATTCAAACCGATAATGAAGATTTGGTATCGTTTAAAAATCCTAGGATGTTCGGCTCCCAACAGTCTTTCGTGTTGCCGTCGGGCGGACAACTAATTCATGTTAATTGGTATCAACAGCAAACCGATCCGGCCAATAGCGGTTCATGGCCTGCCAATATCAATGGAGGTATTTTACGTTGCCGCATCAACAATACACCCCACGAATTCAATTTGAATCCCTATTTTGAGCAACTCAAGTACCTTAAACAATACCAGCAAGACAGCATAGCCCGTGCCGATGCCGAGCGTGGCACCTTATTGCCTTCCCAACAACCTTTGCACGAGCTAAAGCTCCACGATAGTTTAACCCAATTAACGTTTCCCCATGCGCGTTTGTTTGTGAACCAAGTTAACGTGTATTTTAATTCGAACAATCCTACAACGGCATTGTTCGATGGGTTTATTTGGTTCGATACCCCATAAAAAAAGCGGCCCGAAAGCCGCCTTGTTTTATTTTTTAAATCGTTCACTCACCACCAAGTCTTTACTGCCCGGTGTGTATTTATAAAAACCTTCGCCGGTTTTAACGCCTAAAAAGCCAGCTTGCACCATATTGGTCAACAAAGCGGCCGGTGCGTATTTAGGGTTGCCAAAACCATTATACAATACGTTCAAAATACTGTGGCAGGTATCCAAACCAATAAAGTCGGCCAATTGCAAAGGACCCATCGGGTGGGCCATACCCAACTTCATAATCTGATCGATGTTTTCGATATCGGCAACGCCTTCTTGTAAAGCCAAAATGGCTTCATTAATCATAGGCATTAAAATACGATTGGCTACAAAGCCGGGGTAGTCGTTCGCCACACAAGGTATTTTGCCTAATTGCGTGGTTAATGCTGTAATGGCTTGTGTTGTAGCGGCCGAAGTGCCATAACCATTAATAATTTCCACCAACTTCATTACCGGCACGGGGTTCATAAAATGCATCCCAATTACTTGGTCCATGCGCTTTGTACACGAGGCCATTTTCGTAATCGAAATCGACGATGTATTGGTAGCTAAAATAGCGTGCGCCGGCGCCAAGCGATCCAATTCGGCAAATATCTTCATCTTCAAATCGATGTTTTCCGTGGCGGCTTCCACCACCAAATCAGTGCCATCTAAGGCCGTGGCCATATCGGTACAAGGCTTAATGCGCGCCAGGGTAGCGGTTTTATCGGACTCCTGAATGGCTTGTTTGGCGAGCTGACGGTCTAAATTTTTTCCAATGGTAGCCAAGGCCTTGTCTAAAGCGTCTTGTTTCACATCCATCATGCGCACATCAAAGCCACTTTGGGCAAATACGTGACAAATTCCATTTCCCATGGTGCCCGCGCCAATTACGGTTACGGTTTGAATTCGATTCGATACGGCCTGACTCATAATATCTGATTTTTATGTGCGCAAAAGTACTATTTTCCTTGCATTCGATTTGCATCGTTTTAAGCAGATTCTCCACACGATGTTTCATTTTTTGGGCGTGCCGCGCCTGTTAATTCATCCGCTTGATGTATTCGTTTTGCCTTGTTGTGGGTGTTCCGCCTTCTTGCTTTCTTGATGGCGCGGCCGGGTCACTCCGGGGTTCCGTATTGGGCCTTCGGCGCCAATACCGAGCCCTCCGTCCCCCTCACGCACGTAACCCGTGAATGGTTCGGAAAAGATTGTTGATGAGCGGCTGCGGGATGCGAAAGGGGAGCCGGCCGTAGCTTTGCGGAGGCAGGCCGACAGCCTGTAGCAGCCCGATAGTAGATGATGAAAGCGATGCTGCCGACAGCCCCAAAGAATGCATTATGATATTAAACCTATTATTCGTTGAAGGGCATAAAAAAAAGGCTGCGGTTTCCCACAGCCTTTCGATGTTTTTATTTTAGGATTAACGCGATTTCTTTTGCGAACCCACGAACTGATGACCAGAAGGGCCTTTCAACGAAGGACTACCTAAACGGTCTTGGCAACAACGGAAACCTACCGTAGAGCTCGCGTGGCTACCCTGCATAAAGCGGCGAGTACCCGGACTCATCCAATAAGCACGATCGTTCCAGCTTCCTCCTTTAATAACACGAGCTTCGTCGGAAATTAATGTGGTATTGCGGTAATCGTAGTAAGCGGCACTGGTTGAATCGCCATCCATGTACGATACAGCATTGGCACCACGATAGTTCGCTAAACGCTCAGCCATTTCTTCGTTGGTTACTTTACGCTTAATCAACTTACCGGTACTGTCTTTGTCTTGTAAGTTGTAATCTTCCAATTGCTCGTACGATTCAAATACGTTACCACGGAAAGGACGGAAATCGTCGGCATCTTGGGGTGTGTTCGGACGGTACACATCCATCACCCACTCGCTCACGTTACCGGCCATGTTGTATAAACCGTATGAGTTTGGTTTGTACGAATAAACGCCTGCAGGAATATCCGCATTGTCGTTTAAGCCACCGGCAACACCCATCGCATCGCCACCACCACGCTTGAAGTTAGCCAACTGCATACCTTGGTAGCTGTTGCGCGTTCCTTCGCGAGTCGATAAATTATCACCCCAAGGATATACTTGACGATCGGTTACTACTTCTTCACCACGACGACGCTTAGAGTCGGGGGCTGGGTTGCGACCAATTAATCCTAAGGCAGCATATTCCCACTCAGCTTCTGTTGGAAGGCGATAGTCGGCAGTTAAAATACCATCTTCGTAACGGATATTGCGTTTGCCTTGACCGGTTGGGTTCAAATCTTTCTTCTTAGTACCTGCCATACCTTCGTATTGACCGGCAACATATGTTTTTACATTGAAGTTTTCATCAGCCACCTGGAATGGGTTCTTTTTCAAGTAACCCTTCTGAATAAGAATCAATTCGTTTACACGATCGGTACGCCACTTACAATAGTCTGCAGCTTGATTCCAATTTACACCAACAACGGGGTAGTAGTTGTAGGCTGCGTGACGGAAATAATATTCCACTTGTGGTTCGTTGTACTGCAACGCACGGCGCCAGCTTTGTGTATCGGGCAAGGCCTTTACATAAATATCCGGATAATCGTTACCATATGTGCGGCTCAACCAATAAAGGTATTCGCGGTAATGCACGTTGGCAACCTCGGCTTCGTCCATAAAGAACGACGATACGGATACCGTGCGAGGCGTGTTGTTGTTTTCAAATGTCAAATCTTCTTCGGTTTGCCCCATGGTGAAACGACCGCCTTCTACAAAGACGAGTCCGGGTCCAACATACTGACCTTCATAAAGGGGTACATCGAAACCGCCCATTTTAGAGTCGTTGTAGTTCCAGCCGGTCTTTGAAGAAACCAGGTTGCTCGATTTCTTACTTCCACAGGAAGTCATTAGTGCCACGGCAGACAACAACAACAATCCGTTAAATCCAAATAGTCTTTTCATGTTAATTATTGACGTTTTAAGAATAGCAAATATATGTTTTTTAATCTTTGGGTTTCAAAGAAAGTACAAGTATAAAGCAAAGCATTTAAATTAACAATATATTTCCTCAAAAATGTGCAAACTATTTAGTGCTTTGTGTTATAAATCCACTTTTAATCGGTCAGGCCACGGTTCAAAAATTGAATCATGGGGTTTAAAGTCCACAAGGTTTTAGCTACATCCAGGGCCGCATCGGGCTTTGTTAAGGCTGAATCAGGTAAAGATTTCAGGGCGATGAACGATTTTAATTTTAAATAAGGTTCCGCTCGATGCGCTTCTTCGAAATCGCGTGGTAGTTTCTTTAAACTGTCCGAAAAATCTAAATCGCCATAGGTTTTTTTAAAGGCCGCTTGTTTGATGATACCTAAAAATTCGTCCGTTTGGTAATCAATTTCCTGTCGAACCTTGTAAACAATAGGGTTGGGGGGCATCCATAACCCGCCACCCACAAAACAATCGCCCGGTTCGAGGTGTACATAAAACCCGGCCAGACCGCTTTTTTTACCGTGCGGACTCAACGAGGCACCAAAATTGGTTTTGTAAGGGGCTTTGTTGGCCGAAAATCGAACATCCCGATTGATGCGAAATAAACACGACGAGGCTTTTATTTCGCTGTAAGCAAGATCTTGCTTCGCCAAATGATGCAAAACATCCTCTAAAAAGGCAACTACATTTTCTCGAGCCCCTAAATATTCGGTCCGATGTTCATCAAACCACGCTTTTTCGTTGTTCTTTTTCAGTTGATTTAAAAACTGAAAGGTCGATTTTTGGATCATTTTTTCATTTTTATCGAAATGATTCGCTTCGTTTTAAAAATCTTTTTTATCTTTCGCCCTAAAATTAACATTTAATCACGATGAAGAAGAATCTTTTTGCTTTAACACTGCTGTTTGCCGCCGCTGTGTTTGCCCAGCCGCTTCATGCGCAGTCTACCAAGAATAAAAAAAGCAAATACTATCAGAACAGCACCCAAGATCCTAATTTTAATGTAAGAGGATTCGAAACCCGTAGCGAGAAAAACGAAGTGGACACAAAGCCTGCTGAGCGTGAATACGACGTTGAAGTGACTGCAAAGGACCAACCGGCTAAATACAAACGCGAAAAGCGTGTTTGGGTTGAAGACGATTTCGATGTGCCCGATAGCTACTTCGCACCTATGACGAAAAAGGAAAAATATAAACTCCTTGCTCGCAAAGACCGCGAAAAGCAACTTAAAATGACGTCGCGCGAGTTGGAATACACAACCACCGTGGTTAAAAAACGTTACACCAACCTCGATGTGTTGTGCGACGACCTCGATTTGGCTAAAATCCAACGCCCAACCTTTAAAGGCATTTGTACCGAGTGCGATGCGGATGTGGATCGTATTATTACGAACAAAACATTGAGTAGTTTAGAGAAAAACTATCAATTGAAGCAATGCTACATGCAACGCGACAAGCGCTTGATGGAAACCCTCGATACCGACCAATACAAAAAATGGTTGCGTATCAAAGATGCCGATGAGTATTTAATTCTGTCGAAAGACCCTGAATTGAAAGATGGCATCTATAAATAGACATCATAATGTGTTATAAACAAATCCGTGCCCTAGAGCACGGATTTTTTTTTACCTTGCAAGTCTAATTTTTTACAGCATGAAAAAATGGATGATGTTATTGGCGGGTGCCCTTTTGTTTGGTACAGCTTCTGTGGCGCAAACCCCACAATGGGTTACACAAAAAAATGCGGCCGGCATAACGTATAAAACCGTGGCCAACGACCCTACTAAAACTCGTTTTTATACCTTGAAAAATGGGTTGACCGTTATTTTAACCGAAAACAAAGAGCAACCTCGTATTCAAACCATCATTGCTACAAAGGCAGGTAGTAAAACCGACCCTAAAACCAATACCGGGTTAGCCCACTACCTCGAACACATGTTGTTTAAAGGCACACCGAAATATGGTTCGCTCGATTGGGCAAAAGAAAAACCGATACTCGACGAAATCGATCGCTTGTACGAACAATACAATACCACCACCAACGAAACTGCCCGCAAACAAATTTATCGTCGCATCGATTCTACATCGGGCGAGGCGGCTAAATATGCCATCGCCAACGAATACGATAAAATGATGAGCATGATTGGCGCCCAAGGCACCAACGCCTTCACTTCGTTCGAACAAACGGCGTATATCAACGATATTCCATCGAACCAAATCGACCGCTGGTTGGCCGTGGAAGCAGAACGCTTCCGCGAACCGGTATTGCGCATTTTTCATACCGAACTCGAAGCCGTGTACGAAGAAAAAAACCGCAGTCTCGATAGCGACGACGATAAAGTATTCGAACTTCTCTTCGATCGTTTGTTTCAAAAACACAATTACGGACAACAAACCACCATCGGAACTATTGAACATTTAAAGAATCCGTCGCTGAACGAAATTCGTAAGTATTTCTACAACAACTATGTGCCCAATAACATGTGCATTATCATGGCCGGCGATTTAAACAGCGATCAAGTGATTGCCAAAATCGATAAAGCCTTTGCTTACATGAAACCTAAAGAGGTTGCTCCGTACACGTTCAACCCCGAAGAAATTATTGCTAAACCCATCGAAGCCTCCGTGTATGGCCCCGATGCAGAATACGTGAATATCGCCTACCGCTTTCCCGGGGCGTCGAGTCCTGAAGCGAAACTCCTCAACTTAATGAGTAGTGTATTAAGCAATGGCACCGCCGGTTTAATGGATTTGAACTTGGTAAAGAAACAGCAAGTGCTCAGTGCCTCGGCCGGCGCTTACATTCTGAAAGATTACAGTGTGTTATTCTTAGAAGGTAAAGCCAAAGAAGGACAAGCCCTTGAAACCGTGCGCGATTTAATGTTGGCCCAAATTGAACAAATCAAACAAGGCAATTTCGACGAAACCATGTTGAAAGCGGTTATCAACAACTACCGCAAATCGCTTATCGAACAACAAGAAAGCAATTCAGGTCGTGCTTACAGTTTATTGGAATCGTTTACTTCCGAACTCGATTGGCGCGACCAAGTGGCCATGATCGATGCTATGAGTAAACTCACAAAACAAGATATTGTAACCTTTGCCAATAATTGGCTCGACAAAAATTATGTGTGTGTTTACAAACGCATTGGCAAAGACGATAAGGTGCAAAAAGTAGACAAGCCCGAAATTACCCCGGTTGAAGTAAACCGCGATGCCCAAAGCGCTTTTGTAAAACAAATTGCCACCATGCCGGCCCAAACCATTGCGCCTAAATTTGTAAACTATACCACCGATATTCAACGTGGAGTTTGCACCAACAATGGCAATAAGGTGGATGTACTGTCGGTAAAGAATAATAACAATGCATTGTTTTCGCAGTATTATCATTTATCGATGGGTTCCTTGAATCAAGCCTTATTACCGTATGCGCTCGATTATTTACAATACCTCGGAACGAACAAATATTCGGCCGACGAAGTAAGCAGTATGTTTTACACCCTCGCATGCGATTTTGGGGTAAGTAGCTCCGACGAAGAAACGTATGTGTATTTGAATGGCTTGCAAGACAATTACACCGAGGCCCTCGATTTATTCGAGCACCTTCTCGCCAATTGCGAACCGAACGAAGAAGCCATGAAGGAAATGATTGCCGGGGCCAAGAAAAAACGCGCCGATGCTAAGTTGAATAAGAATGCTATTCGTCGCGGCTTGGTTTCGTTTGCGCAATACGGAGCGCGTAACCCGTTCAACAACAAGTTAAGCAACCAAGCGCTCGACAAAATCAAAGCGGCCGATTTAATAGCTATCTTGAAGCAGTTAACCGCCTACCCGCACAAAGTATTGTATTATGGCCCGGCCACTAACGCAGCTATTTCAGCTTCCTTGAGCAAGCAACATGCCTTGCCGGCTACGTTCAAACCTGTGCCACCCTCTACCCCTTATTCGTATCAAACCCAAACGGCCAACCAAATTTTATTTGCCGATTACGATATGGTACAAGCCGAAATTCAATGGTTCCGTAACGACATCAACTACACGCCTACTATGGAGCCAGTTCAATCGATGTTCAATGAATATTTTGGGGGCAATATGAGCGGTATTGTATTCCAAGAAATTCGCGAATCGAAAGCCTTGGCGTATTCAACCTATGCGGTGTTCTCTTCGCCGGCGTATAAAAATCGTCCACACACCATGATGGCGTATGTTGGTTGCCAAGCCGACAAAATGAAAGAGGCCTTGGCGGGTATGCAATCGTTAATAGACACGCTGCCTAAATCGGAAAAATTATTCCGTCAGTCGCAGCAATCTATTAAAAATACAATTTCAACCACGCGCACCACAAAGTCTAACATTCTTTTCAGTTATTTGAATGCACAAAAGAAAGGGTTAGATTACGACATGAGTTCGAAATTATTCCAACAAGTGGGCGGCTTCACCTTCAACGATATCCGCAATTTCCATCAACAACATATTTCGAAGAAGCCATACACCCTAACGGTAGTAGGCAACGATAAAAAGTTGAATTGGTCGGCACTGAACAAATACGGTCCGGTAAAGAAATTGACCTTGACCGATATTTTTGGGTATTAATTTTTTATTGAATTTTATTAAAAGCCTCGTTTCGTTACGGGGCTTTTTTTTGTTCTTAATCGCTTCTTTGGGCGTGCCCCTCGGGGTTTTCTGTTTTCTCAATCTGTTACTGCATCCGATTCTCCCTCGGGTCAGGCTTTCGGCTATAGTCCGCCCGAGGCGGAGCTGCCGCCTCAATCCTTCACGCGGGGTTTCGTTGCATACAATAATTTTTTTCTCCGCAATGTCTCTTGCCATATATTTTCCCCAGCCCTTGTTGGTGGCCCTTGTTGGTGTTTTCACCAACAAGACAATCATTTCATCCCCCCCACAGCCCTTGTTGGTGTTTTCACCAACAAGACATTGGCCCTTGTTGGTGTTTTCACCAACAAGATATTGGCCCTTGTTGGTGTTTTCACCAACAAGACATTTGGCCCTTGTTGGTGTTTTCACCAACAAGACATTGGCCCTTGTTGGTGTTTTCACCAACAAGACAATCATATTTCTCCGCAATGTTCCCTGCCAATTATTTTTCCCTAGCCCTTGTTGGTGTTTTT
The DNA here is from genome assembly GCA_044349815.1 of Chitinophagaceae bacterium. GTDB lineage: Bacteria > Bacteroidota > Bacteroidia > Chitinophagales > Chitinophagaceae > OLB11. The sequence continues at coordinate 10,929 of JBIKQE010000047.1, forward strand.
CACCAACAAGACAATCATATTTCTTCTACACCGCAACGTCCTCACTAGAAACAACGATGTTAAGAGAAATGACATCGGCGAGTGACGATGCGGAGAAACAGAAGCGACATCAATCGTTTAAATCTGTTTTAAACCGTTTATTTAATTTCGGCAACCAAACAGCACCAAATGGTCAACTATATTTGATAGGCTCCAGGGCACATCGGGAGACGAATAAATTATAACCTATGGCATTGATTCTCGCTCATATTGAGCATAAAATCTACACGATTCGTGGGGTACAGGTGATGTTGGATAGCGATTTGGCAGATTTGTATCATACAGAAACGAAGTTTATTAATCGTGCTGTAAAAAGGAATAGTAATCGATTTCCTTCCGATTTTGCTTTTCATCTTACGCTTGAAGAATGGGATTCTTTAAGGTGCCAATTTGGAACCTTAAAAAAAGTTGGAAGGGGGCAGCATCGAAAATTCATTCCAATAGTTTTTACAGAACAAGGCGTGGCTATGCTTTCGGCTGTTCTTTCTTCTGATATTGCTATTGAAGTGAGTGTACATATCATGCAAGCCTTTGTTGCTATGCGCAAAACCCTTGGTAGTTTACAAGGGCTAATTCAGCGACTGGAAACTGTTGAATTAAAACAACTCAACACCGATGTTGCCCTTGAAAAAGTATTTAAAGCCTTAGAAACGGATTATACCCCACAACAAGGTATTTTCTTTGAAGGGCAATTATTCGATGCGTATGTGTTTGTAAGTCAATTAATTAAACAGGCAAAAAAGAGGATTATTTTAGTTGATAATTATATAGATGAGAATACATTGATGCTCTTAAGCAAACGTAGGAAAAACGTGCAATGTGTCATCTATGCCAAACCTAATCCGCACTTAAAAAAAGACCTTGAAAAACACAATCGGCAATACGCCCCCATTCAGTGGATTGAAAACAAAGGTAGCCACGACCGCTTTTTAATCTTGGACGATAAGC
>JBIKQE010000048.1:0-11901 GCA_044349815.1 Chitinophagaceae bacterium
TGGCTTTCATAATTTTTTTACGGATGGCGTCGTCGGTATCGGCTAAATACAAGGTGGCATTTTCGTTTTCGCTTTTGCTCATTTTACCGGTGCCATCCAGACTCGGAATTTTTACCAATTGCTCGCCGAAGTTGAAACTTTCGGGTTCAGGGAAGGTTTCGCCATAGCGATGGTTGAAGCGTTGGGCAAAATTGCGGGTCATTTCCAAATGTTGTTCTTGGTCTTTCCCCACCGGTACTTTTTGTCCTTTATGAATTAAAATATCGGCCGACATTAAGGTAGGGTAGGTTAACAAACCGGCATTTACATTATCGGGCTGGCTCCGTGCTTTGTCTTTAAACGACGCCGTTTTTTCCAATTCCCCTTTGTAGGCCATCATATTCAACATCAAATACAGTTCCGGAATTTCGGGCACATCGCTTTGCACATACAAGGCCACTTTTTCCGGATCCAAACCGCAGGCCATGTTTTCGGCCAATACACGGTATACATTGGGGCGAAGTTGCGTTGGGTCGGGGTGCGTGGTGAGCGAATGATAATCGGCTACGAAAAAATAACACGGGTATTCCTCTTGCATACGGATGTAATTTCGGATGGCGCCGAAATAATTTCCTAGGTGTAAAAAACCGGTGGAGCGTATACCACTCACAACTATTTCTTGTTTCATATCATTCAACTTGTGCGGGTGCGAAATTATTGTTTTTCCTGCATATCAAGGTGCGCATTTTCTCGATTCTATTTCATTTTTTCAATAAATTCGAGTACATTGGGGCTTAAATTGTTTGTATGCAGATTGGTATATTGAAAGAACCGGCCGGAGAACATCGGGTGTCGCAACTGCCCGAAGGGGTTGCGGCCTTAAAAGCCTTGTCGGTATCAGTGTTAGTAGAACGCGGGGCGGGAAGTGGAAGTTATGCCGCCGATGCCGATTACGAGAAAGCGGGGGCCACGGTATTATCGCGCACCGAGGTGCTTCAACAGGCCGATTTGTTGTTATCTATTCAAGTGCCTACCGATGTGCCTACCGGCAAAATGATTCTCGGGGTCTATCAACCCTTATCGAATGCGCAACAAGCACAAACCTGGGCAAGTATGGGCAATACGGTATTTAGTATGGATGTAATTCCCCGTACCACCCGTGCCCAATCGATGGATGTGTTGAGCTCCCAAGCCAATATTGCCGGGTACAAAGCCGTGCTGTTGGCGGCTACCGAATATGGTCGGTATTTCCCTATGTTTATGACGGCCGCGGGGAGTATTGCCCCGGCTAAAATGCTGATTCTCGGCGCCGGCGTAGCGGGCTTGCAAGCCATTGCCACCGCCAAACGTTTAGGTGCTGTGGTGGAAGTGTTCGATACGCGCCCCGCCGTAAAAGAAGAAGTTCAAAGCTTAGGCGCCAAATTTGTTGAAGTAGACGGCGCTGCCGATGCTTCAGCCGCCGGTGGTTATGCCGTGGAACAAAGCGACGAATACAAACAAAAACAACAACAACGCATTGCCGAAAGCGCCGCCAAGGCCGATATTATAATTACTACGGCCCAAATTCCGGGTAAAAAAGCGCCTATTTTAATCACGGCCGATATGGTGCATAGCATGCGCAACGGTAGTGTGATTATCGATTTAGCCGCTGCCACCGGGGGCAATACGCCGTTCACCAAAAACAACGAAACGGTTATGGAAGGTGGCGTTCGTATTATTGGTAATTCAAACCTGCCGGCAACCATGCCATCGGATGCCAGTAAATTATACGGTAAAAATATTATCAATTTCCTCAAATTAATGATTACCAAAGAAGGTGGATTCAACCTGAATTGGGAAGACGATTTAGTGCGCGAAACCTGTATTGTTCACGACGGTAAAATTACCAACGCCCGTGTGGCGGCTTTACTCAACGCTTAATTTTTAAACAAGTTACTTATGCAAGCTTTATACGATTTCTTTTTAACGCATTACGAAATAACCACCATTGTAATCCTCTCTATTTTTTTAGGAATAGAAGTGATAGGTCGTGTGCCTTCGGTATTACATACGCCGTTAATGAGTGGTGCCAATGCCATTCATGGTGTGGTAATTATTGGCGCTATTATTGTTTTACTCGAAGCCGATAGCAGCGATTATGTAGTTATGGTGCTTGGGTTTTTAGCGGTATTACTCGGAACCCTGAATGTAATTGGTGGCTTTGTAGTTACCGATCGCATGTTGCAAATGTTCAAAAAGAAAAAATAATTCAATACCCATTTTATGCAAGAATTTTTACTCAAACTCAGTTACCTCGTTGGTTCTGTTACGTTTATTTTGGGATTGAAAATGTTGTCGCACCCCGATACCGCCAAGAAGGGAAACCTGATTGCAGCGGCCGGTATGGGCATCGCTATTTTCGCCACCTTGTTTTTATATCATCAAGGTCCATTGAGCGATAAGGCAATAAACCTAGCTTGGATATGCGCCGCATTATTGATTGGTACCGTATTAGGTACCGTGGCCGCCAAACGCGTGCAAATGACCGCCATGCCACAAATGGTGAGTCTGTTCAATGGGATGGGAGGCGCTTGTGCCGCCATTATTTCGATGGTGGAGTTCAAACACTTTATGGCCGAAAAAGAAGCCCTAGCCAATGTTGATGGTTCCGTTACCGAATTAATTAATGTGCTTGCCAATCAAGTTTCGAACCAACAAGATGACCGTCTCAAACTCTTAACCATTCTACTCGGACTCGTTATCGGGACCGTCTCGTTTACCGGCAGTATGATTGCCTTTGGTAAACTCAATGGCAATATCAAAGACAAAGTACTTCCCGCCCAACAAGCCATTAATTTAGGCTTGCTCGCCTTGATGGTGGTATTGTTAGCGGGTATGGTGTTTGCATTTATTCCCAATGCCGGACTCTTATTCTGGGTATTGTTTGCCGTGGCGGCACTATACGGGGTGTTATTTGTAATGCCTATTGGCGGCGCCGATATGCCGGTGGTTATTTCCTTACTCAATTCATTCACCGGTGTGGCCGCCGCCTTTGGTGGTTTTCTCTACGATAATTCGGTGATGCTCACGGGCGGTATTTTGGTGGGTAGTGCCGGTACCATTCTAACCATTTTAATGTGCAATGCCATGAACCGTTCGCTGACTAACGTGTTGGTGGGTGCCTTTGGTGGGGGTAATGCGGCCGGTGGCGGAAGTACCGAAACCGGTGGCGCCTACAAAGAAATTTCACTCAACGATACCGCCGTATTGATGGCGTATTCCAAACGCGTGGTGATTGTGCCCGGGTATGGATTAGCTGTTGCCCAAGCCCAACATATTTGTCACGAACTCGAAAAAGTACTCGAAGAAAAAGACGTTGAAGTTACCTATGCCATTCATCCGGTGGCGGGGCGTATGCCCGGACACATGAACGTGCTTTTAGCCGAAGCCGATGTGCCGTACGATAAACTCAAAGAGATGGAAGAAATCAATCCGGAGTTTGCCCAAACCGATGTGGTATTGATTCTCGGTGCCAACGACGTAGTAAATCCCGCGGCCAAAAGCGATCCATCATCGCCCATTTACGGTATGCCGATTTTAGAAGTAGAACTCGCCTCGCACGTTATTGTAAACAAACGCAGTATGAAACCCGGTTATGCCGGTATCGAAAATGCCTTGTTCTTCCAACCCAAAACATCCATGCTCTTCGGCGATGCCAAAAAAGTACTGCAAGATTTAGTGTCGGAACTCAAGAGTTTATAATCAAGGTCCCCGCAGCTGTGTCCTGCAAGGCACGCTGCGGAATTCAAATGTAATCGAACGTATCCGCAGCGACCCCTTCGGGAGTCATCTGCGTGGACGATGTACAGAAATGTTATGTGGTCCCCGCAGCTGTGTCCTACAAGGCACGCTGCGGAATTCAAATGTAATCGAACGTATCCGCAGCGACCCCTTCGGGAGTCGACTGCGTGGACGATGTACAGAAATGTTATTTAGTCCCCGCAGCTGTGTCCTGCAAGGCAGGCTGCGGAATTCAAATGTAATCGAACGTATCCGCAGCGACCCCTTCGGGAGTCGACTGCGTGGACGATGTACAGAAATGTTATTTAGTCCCCGCAGCTGTGTCCTGCAAGGCACGCTGCGGAATTCAAATGTAATCGAACGTATCCGCAGCGACCCCTTCGGGAGTCGACTGCGTGGACGATGTACAGAAATGTTATGTGGTCCCCGCAGCTGTGTCCTACAAGGCACGCTGCGGAATTGAAATGAAATCGAACGTATCCGCAGCGACCCCTTCGGGAGTCGACTGCGTGGACGATGTACAGAAATGTTATTTAGTCCCCGCAGCTGTGTCCTGCAAGGCACGCTGCGGAATTCAAATGTAATCGAACGTATCCGCAGCGACCCCTTCGGGAGTCGACTGCGTGGATGACAATTACGAATCGCGTAATCCCGTCATCGTAACCTTAATTCGTTAACCCTACTTGCCAAGCCCACGCCGTCCGCATCATATCATCTAAATTGTATTGAGGTGTCCACCCTAATAACTGCCGAGCGCGTGAATTATCCGCATACACCGCCTCCACATCGCCGGCCCTTCGCGGACCTATCTCATAGTTCAATTTTACGCCACTCACTTTCTCAAACGAATGTATCGCCTCCATCACCGAAACCCCTTCCCCGATACCTAAATTAAAAATTTCGTACGAAGCAGCATTCCGTTTTTCTAACATGTAATTCAACGCCAACGTATGCGCACGCGCCACATCACAAACATGAATATAATCGCGAATACACGAACCATCGCGCGTAGCATAATCGCCACCCCATACATACATTTTTTCTTGTAGTCCAATAGCGGTTTGCGTTACAATAGGCACTAAGTTATTGGGCTTCTCAATAGGCAACTCCCCAATATGTCCGGCCGGGTGTGCCCCCACCGGATTAAAATACCGCAAGGCAATCACCTGCTGCGGATTCGCAACACAAAAATCGCGTAAGATCTGTTCACCCATCTGCTTCGTTGCCGCATAAGGCGATTCCGGTTTAGGCAATGGCGTATCCTCCGTTACCGGCAACGACGCAATATTGCCATACACCGAACACGATGATGAAAAAACCAAATTCGGAATACCGTTCGCTGCAATACCATCCAATAAATTCAACAACGATTCGATGTTGTTATGATAATACCGCTGTGGATGCGCAACACTCTCAGGCACCGATTTATAGGCAGCAAAATGAATCACCCCATCAATGTTGGTATGCGCCTTGAAAAAAGCGCGGGTAGCTTCCGCATCGCATAAATCGATATTAACATGTTGAAGGGGTATACCACTAACCGTGGCAATGCCGTTCAAAATTCGCGGATGCGACCTCGAAAAATTATCGATACAGATTACCTCAAACCCATGTTGTTGCAAATCAACTATGGTATGCGAACCAATATAGCCGCTTCCTCCCGTTACTACAATTTTCTTCTTCATACCCTGCTTAATACTACGAAATTATTTTCTCGAGGGTAAAGGCCCGCGATCCTTTTATTAACAGCGCCGTTTGCTCGTAAGCTTTTGTAGCCAACCAAGTTTTAGCCTCCATATAATCTGCCATGTACAAATAGCTGTGTTTCGTCTGCGCAAAGTCGCCACCCACCAACACCACATCGTGCCAGTTCGATTCCGCTAATAAATCAACAATCTGCTGATGCTCCATCACACTGTCTTCTCCCAATTCCATCATCCCACCAATAATCACCACTTTGTTGGCAAAGTCCATTTGTCTGAAATTGATAATGGCCGCGCGCATACTGCTCGGGTTGGCATTGTACGCATCCAGAATTATGGTATTGCTTCCTTGTTGTATACGTTGCGAGCGACTGTTCGAAGGCGTGTATTCTTCCAAGGCCTCCCGAATAGACTGGACAGGTACCCCAAAATAATGACCCACCGCCACGGCCGCCAATACATTGGCCACATTATAATCGCCCACCAATTGAGTATGTATGGTCATTTCCATACCGGGGCGCGTAATGGCAACCGATAAGGTTTCACCTCCACGCACCGCCATACCCATATAATCGGCCGCGGTTTCGCCGTAGGTAATTTGTTTTTCAATCTCCGCCGACATCGATACCAAATAATCTAAATCGGCATTCCGAAATATCATGCCCTTCGATGAACGAATATAATCGTACAATTCACCTTTTCCTTTACGAACCCCTTCAATACCACCAAACCCTTCTAAGTGGGCCTTCCCACAATTATTAATAATGCCATGCGAGGGAAGGGCATAGGTACAATACCCGGCAATCTCCCGTTGATGATTGGCGCCCATTTCAATAATGGCCATGTCGGTATCCATCGGAATACGTAAAATGGTTAAGGGTATTCCTATATGATTATTCAAATTCCCTACCGTAGCCGTGGTTTTAAATTGTTTCAACAAAACTGCATGAAGCAATTCCTTCGTAGTGGTTTTTCCATTACTGCCGGTGATGGCAATAAAGGGGATGTTGAATTGTTGTCGATGATATTTCGCTAAAGCCTGAAGCGTTTCCAATACATCCGATACCACAATACACCGATCATTCACCGCATAGTCTGCTTCATCAATAATAGCATACGCAGCCCCTTGTGCTAAAGCTTGTTCCGCAAATTGGTTGCCATTAAAATGCTCACCTTTTAAAGCAAAAAATAATTCGCCGGCTTGTATCCGACGGGTATCCGTTTGCACATGCGGATGCGCGCGGTATATGGCATATAACTGTACAATGTCCATAATAGCAAAGATAGGTTAATCGGGTAATTCCTTACTCTCTTTCGGCTGAACCAACAAATAGTAATACACCACTATCCCCAAGCCACTAAAGAAAAATACTTGAGCATACGGCCTAAACCCGTCATTATAAAAAAATTCGCCCAACATCCAAATGCCATTGGCGCAAATCCAACACAATACCCCCAAATTATGATATCGCTCCGACAGGGTAGACCAAAACCGATACGTGATGTAGACCGCCATCGCAATGGTGGGCGCTATCATTACAGTGCCCATTATTTTCCAATTGCTCACCCAACAAGCATCTTTAAATAACCACAACAAAATATGCCAATTCGATAAACGTAAAATAGATGCGTGCTGTGCATGATTCATAGCGTAAAGATAATTTATGGTCGAATACAATACTTGCGTAAATCGTCCATCGTGCCATTAAAAACATTAAAATCTACCCGATGCTTAATGCCATCAACCGTTCCTTTATCGCTATGTTGCCAAAAATGCCAATCGCGCATCGTGCGCGGAGCTTCTCCACCATGGTAATGTGCCACCCACAAGGGATAATCGTTGAATTTGTCTTTTAAATAGTTTTTATAGTAATCGGCGTAGGTATAAATAATCGGCTTTACGCCATAACGATGTTCCAAATGATCTAGACATATTTGCAAACTACGTTGAATTTTTTCACAACCAATTTCTCCCTCACATTCTACATCCACCACCGGACGGAAATCGCCGTACGACAAATCGCCCACCATAGTGGTAAATAATTGGACTTGTGCCTCCGGCGAGGCGTTAGGATGAAAATAAAAATACGCCCCTCGCATCAACCCGGCCTCCTTCGCTTCTTTCCAATTACGTTTGAAAAAAGGGTCGGGGAGAGCGATACCTTGCGACGCTTTAATAAAAGCAAATTGTATTTGCTTGTTTTGGTGTTCCATGGCCGCCACCATAGGCCAATTGATAGTGCCTTGATAACGCGAAACATCAATGCCATGAATGGTGTAATTACGCGGTATTCGTATACCAAACCCGTTATAATCAGCCGTAGCCGGTTTCCGCCAATACGGATACGTTAAAAACAACACCACCAACGCGGTAATACCGAACAGGAGCAATAACAGCAGGTTCATGACAGACTTACGTTTCAAGTGAAATAAAATAGTATGGCGAAATTAAAATATATTTGACAAAATCGCGTTGCTTAATCATGCTTCGACTTTCCTTCTTAGGACTAGCCTTATTGTTTTTCACCGGCACACAAGCCCAAGTAAATGGGGGCGACCAAATGCTGAGTTTTCTCCTCGTTGCCCAAGGCCCTCATGCCGGCGCCCTCGGTGGCGAAGTGGCCGTGAATACGAGCTCCGATATTATGATGAGTCGCGCCAACCCGGCGCTTCTCCGCCCCGAATTCCACCAAGAACTAAGCGTGAACTATAATTTCTATTATGCCGGTACTCGCCTCTCTCATGTTACTTATGGTTTCCATCACGAAAAATTGAAAACCACCTTCGCGCTCGGGTTGAGTTATTTGAACTACGGACAATTAACGCAAACCGATAATATTGGCATCGAACAAGGCACTTTTTCAGCGGCCGATTATATGGTGTCCATCACCGCATCGCGCTCGTATTTAACGCGTTGGCGTTATGGCATGGCCTTGAAATATGCCCACTCCCGCTTGCCCTCACAAAAAGCCTCGGCCTTATTAAGTGATTTGGGTATTGTGTATGCCGATACGCAAAAAGCCTGGTACGTGGGGGCTACCGTAAAAAATGTGGGCGTGGTGCTGAAACAATATAATGCCAATGCACCGGCGCCCTTGCCTTTCGATATTCAAATAGGCGTAATGAAGAAATTCAAAAAAGCACCCTTTGCCTTTTCTGTTACAGCGCATCACCTCTATAAATGGGATATTCGTTACAACAATCCCGCCGATGCAGTGAACAATACCTTGCTGTTTGGCGATACAACCACCAAAACCAAAACCTATTTCGGCGATAAACTCTTTCGCCACCTCGTATTTGCCCTCGATATGCGCCTTGGCAAACGCCTCGAACTCAGCGCCGGTTACAATCATCTTCGCCGCTCCGAACTCGCTATCACCGAACGCAAGGGCATGTCCGGCTTTGCCTTGGGTTTCGGCATGTACTTGAACAAAATGAATCTGCACGTGGCGCAATCATACTACCACGTAGCCGGACCTTATACCGAAATCGGCATAACGCTCAATTTGAATCAATGGTTCGGACTCGGCAACATGGGCAACAAAATCAATTGGAGCTCGCAGTTCGCGAAACAATATCCATAACCACCGCTCCCGCTCTCACACTCGCTCTCCCTTGTGCGTGCCCCTCGGATCTTCAGTTCGCTGTTTGCTGACAAAGTTCACTGTCCTCGGGTCGGGCTTTCCGTTCCAAGTCCCCGCCGCGGCGGGGAGCTTTCCACTGCAATCCCTCACGCGATGCATGGATGATTTTCAAACACCCACAAGTTGAAATCTGTAACTGGAACAGGGTCAGGGAACAGTCCGTTGGTACGCGCCAAAATGAAAGCGAGAAACAAATCGGTAGCGGTGTGAATTGATTTAAACTATAATATTTCCTCGCAGAGGTCTACCGAAGGGGACTCTGCGGAAGTAAGGTGGGCTTGCATGTACTTTATTCATTCAATGTTTGATAATGATTAAATCCGCTGAGTCCCTTGCAGGAGACTCAGCGGGGAAGTAATCGTATTTAGGTGTGCCGCTAGGAACTGCTCCCCTCAGCTGAATAATGTTCCGAACGATGAAAAATAGCCGCGATTGGAGCTAAGTGCCATGCACTGCGGAAAGCGCGACGACCGCTGAATAAGGCGATGCTGATGCGCTTCGAAAAAATTATTGCAAACAACGTTTGTACATCACCACCGTATTTTCCATGCCGTATTCCAAGGCATCGCATATCAACGCGTGGCCAATAGAAACTTCCGCTAAGCCTTTGACGTGTTGATTGAAATAACGCAAATTGTGCAAATCCAAATCGTGTCCGGCATTAATGCCTAAACCCAATTGATGCGCCAACAAGGCCGCCTCGCGATAGGGTTGCGCCGCGTGCTCAGGATTCATTAAAAATTGCTTGGCATACGATTCGGTGTATAATTCAATGCGATTCGTGCCCGTGTGTTGAGCTCCTTCAATCATTGCCAACACAGGATCCACAAAAATAGATACACGAATGCCCGCCGCTTGAAAACGAGCCACCGTATGTTGTAAAAATTCGCGATGCGCAAGCGTGTCCCATCCGTGGTTGGAGGTGAGTTGTTGTCGCGCATCAGGCACCAAGGTGACTTGCTCGGGCTTAACCGCTAATACTAATTCCACAAAGGCTTCTTCATGTGGATTGCCTTCTATATTGAATTCCGTGGTAACGATAGACTTCAAATCGTACACGTCTTGGTACCGAATGTGTCGTTCGTCGGGACGAGGATGCACGGTGATGCCTTGGGCGCCGTATTGCTCTATACGCGTTGCCCATTGCAGTATATTCGGATTGTTTCCGCCCCGCGCATTGCGCAAGGTGGCCAATTTGTTGATGTTCACCGATAAGCGTGTCACGTGTTGAGCATTTAGTGTACGAAAGTAAGTTGCAATAAGCGGTGCACCAAGATTTTTACAGCAATTCAAACTTCTTCCCTTTTTTTTGCAGTATGACGTGGGCCGAACTAAAACAATATTTACATTCCCATACCGCCCAGTGGTATACCGACAGCGAGCAAACGGTGGTGGCACGGCGTTTGGTGGAACACCTTAGTGGCCTATCGTTCTTGACGTGGAAAACATCGTTGAATGCCACCTTGCCCCAAGAGGCCTTGCTTCCTTTATTGAACGATTTAGTACAAGGCAAGCCATTGCAATATGTTGTTGGCAACGAATACTTTGCCGGTATGTTATTACAAGTAAACGAAGCCGTGTTAATTCCTCGCCCCGAAACCGCCGAATTGGTACACTGGATTTTACAAAACGAAGCAGCTTCTTATGCGCATCGTGTAGTAGATATTGGAACAGGGAGTGGTTGCATTGCCTTGGCTTTGAAAAAAAATAGACCAAATTGGCACGTGGTTGGGATCGATAAAAGCGAAGCCGCTTTAAAGGTGGCAATGAACAATGCTACCCAAGAAGCACTCAATATTCATTTTTTACAAGCCGATGTATTGGACGATTCATGTGCATTTGATTCCTACTCGTTGTGGGTAAGCAATCCGCCCTATATTCCCGTGGAAGAAAAGGCGGCTATGTCGGCACAAGTATACGACCACGAACCAAGTATGGCATTATTTGTAACCAACAACGACCCGTTGCAATTTTACAAAGCCATTGAAGCGCGTTGGTTGGCCCATGCAGCTTCGCATGCGCCGTTGTATTTCGAATTAAGTTCGCAAGCAGAACAGATAATTCACTATTTTACGGCCAAGCAACAATACATCATTGAGCCTAAAAAAGACATGTACGGGTTAACCCGCATGTTGCGAATTCAACAAGCATGAATGCCGTAAAGAACATATTAATTTTGGGCGGCGAAAGCACCGGTAAATCGACTTTAGCCAGTGCCTTAGCGCGGCATTACCAAACGGTTTTTGTACCTGAATATGCGCGCACCTACCTCGATGAATTAAATGCCCCTTATGTTGAAACCGATTTATTGTTTATTGCCCAAGCACAATTAGCCCTTGAAGAAGCTTTGCGCGAAGAAGCACACCAATTTTTATTTTGCGATACCGGGTTAGATGTTATGGCCGTATGGAGTCAGCACCGATATGGCAGGGTAGACCCATTCATTTTAAATGGCCCCTTGGCCAATAGCTACGATGCAATTTTAGTAACGGCTCCCGATTTTCCTTGGGAAGCGGATCCGCAACGCGAGCATCCTAAGGAAGAAGACAGGCTTTATTTCTTTGCTTGGTACGAACAAATAGCCATGGCATCGAATAAACCCTATGCCATTATTGAAGGGGAGGGGGCCGCTCGTGTGGAGCAAGCCATTGCGTTTTTAACACATACTTTTCAAGAACCTCATGCCGATTAAATTCTTTCGTGTATTTTAGCTAAAATTTATTTGTATGAAGAAGCATTATCAGTGGACGTTTGTATTGGCGGCTGGCATTTTTATTCTTTCGAATTGTTCGCCC